>NZ_JASGBX010000008.1:0-232475 GCF_030053335.1 Pantoea sp. EABMAA-21 | reverse complement strand
TTTTACGTCCGGAGACGCTGATATCAATCCTGCGAGTGCCCACACAGATTGTCTGATAAATTGTTAAAGAGCGGTGCAATCAGCGCCTTAAGCTGCTGTTGCGAGGTGGCGTATATTACGCTTTCCTCCTTCAGAGTCAAACACTTTTTTCAGCGTTTTTCTCCGGCGGGATGAATTTCTTCACTCCCTGCTGAGCCGCCTGCGTTGCCGCTTTGCCGTCTCAGTGGTGGCGCATTATAGGGAGTTATTCGGGGCTGACAAGGGTTTATTGCAAAAAATTGACTGGGCGCTACTTTTTTAACCGAACAGGCTAAAAACAGACATTTCTCGATCAATAATCAGTCAAAAGCGCCCGTTTGGCGGCACAAATCAGCGTCACGCGTATAAGCACCAATGCTATTCTGTTAGTCCAACGCCGTTTTCTTTGTTGCAGACTGAACAATTATTAAAGAAGGACTTTCAATGATTCGCTCCGCGCGCAGTATGGCCGGCTTGCCCTGGATCGCCGCAATGGCGTTTTTCATGCAAGCCCTCGATGCCACCATCCTCAATACTGCGCTTCCTGCTATCGCCACCAGTCTCGACCGATCCCCTCTTGCCATGCAATCTGCTGTGATCAGCTATACGCTCACTGTCGCCATGCTGATCCCGGTCAGCGGCTGGCTGGCCGATCGCTTCGGCACGCGCAAAGTCTTTATCGTGGCCGTTTCACTGTTTACGTTGGGGTCTTTAGCTTGTGCACTCTCGGGCTCGCTGAGCATGCTGGTTATCTCACGCATTATCCAGGGTGTTGGTGGTGCGATGATGATGCCGGTCGCGCGCCTGGCATTGTTGCGTGCTTATCCACGCAGTGAATTGCTGCCGGTACTTAACTTTGTGACCATGCCGGGATTAGTCGGACCGATTCTGGGGCCGATGCTCGGTGGCTTGCTGGTCACCTACGCCAGCTGGCACTGGATATTCCTGATTAACATTCCCATCGGCATCGCGGGCATCTTCTATGCACGTAAATATATGCCGGATTTCACCACGCCTAAGCGCCGCTTTGATTTTGGCGGCTTCATTCTGTTTGGCTTAGGTCTGGTGCTGATATCCGTCGGTATCGAACTGTTCGGAGAGCGTATCGTGTCGCCGTGGCAGGCGGTGCTGGTGCTGTTAGCCGGTGTCGCGCTATTGCTTCTATATATAGTGCATGCACGCCGCCATCCTGCACCGCTGATCAACTTACCGATGTTTAAGACCCGAACCTTCTCGGTCGGCATCATTGGTAATATCGCGGCACGTCTGGGCACGGGTTGTATTCCCTTCCTGATGCCATTGATGTTACAGGTGGGCTTTGGTTATCCCGCACTGATAGCGGGTTGCATGATGGGGCCAACAGCGATTGGCTCGCTGCTGGCCAAATCCACCGTGACACAAGTGCTACGTCGCTTCGGCTATCGTAAAACGCTGGTCGGTATCACCATCATCATCGGCATTCTTGTCGCCAGCTTCTCACTGCAAACACCGGGTGAAAGTGTATTAATGCTGTTAGCCGCGCTGTTTGTATTAGGTATGGCGATGTCGACACAATTCACCGCGATGAACACCATCACACTGGCCGATTTGAATGATGAGAATGCCAGCGGTGGTAACAGCGTGCTGGCAGTAACGCAGCAGGTATCGATCAGCTTTGGCGTGGCCGTCAGTGCGGCGGTACTGCGTTTCTATCAGGATTTCGAGAGCACAACTGTGCAGCAATTCCACGCCACCTTCCTGACGATGGGCGTGATCACCGTGCTGTCCGCGTTTGCTTTCCTGATGCTGCGTCCCGGCGATGGCCGCAATCTGATCGCTAATCGCGAGAAAAAGAAGAAAACCGCTTAAACCGAACCGCGTTCCACCAGCTCCGGCGTCAATACCAGCGTTTGCTGGCTGGCGTCGGGATCGCTCATACGATGAATCAGCGTATCAATCGCCAGTTCGCCCAGTTCATCCTTGGGCTGATGGATGGTACTAAGCGGTGGTGTGAGATAACGTGCCAGTTCGATATTGTCATAACCCATCACCGCGATATCTTGCGGCACGCGTAATCCCGCCTGGAATAGCGCGTGATATACGCCCACTGCCATCGCATCGTTACTGGTGAAAACCGCTTCGGGTAGCAACTCAAGGGTCAGTAGCTGGTTCATCGCATTAAACCCACCCTGAAATTCGAAATCACCGTCGACCACATAGCCGGGCAACACCGGTAATCCACTGTTGGTCATCGCTTTATGGAAACCTTCCAGACGCAAACGCGCCGGGGTTTTATCCTGAGGGCCGGCAATACAGGCAATACGCGTGTATCCGCGATCGATCAGATGCTGTGTTGCCAGTTCACCGCCCAGCAGCGCATTATCCTGAATGATGTCGCCACGCCCTTCAAACGGCGCCCAGTCCATCATCACCATGGGTACGGACGGATAACGATTGAGGATCTCCGCAGAGGGAAGGTGCGTCTCGGTGCACATCATTAATAAGCCATCGACACGCTTTTGCATCAGCGTTTCGAGGCTGCGATTCATGCGCTCTTCATCGCCTTCGGTATTGCACAGAATCAGGCTGTAGCCGCGCTCGTAGCAGCTATTTTCTACGCCGCGTACCACTTCTGAATAAAACGGGTTACTGCTGGCCGTCAGTAACATGCCAATAGTGCGGGTTTGGTTGATTTTCAGGCTGCGTGCCAGCGCGGAGGGCGCGTAATTCAGCTCACGGATTGCCTGATCCACTTTTTCCCGCACCTGTTCGCTCACAAAACGATTGTTATTGATGACGTGGGAAACAGTGGAAGTGGAGACGCCCGCCAGGCGGGCGACATCTTTCATGGTCGCCAAAGGCTTAACCCTGTTGCTGCAGGAAGTTATCGATCTCAGTGCGCCACGGCACTGAGGGCTGCGCACCCGGACGCGTCACCGCAATTGCGGCGGCGGCATGGGCAAAACGCACGGCATCATGCATTGCAACACCTTCCAGACGCGCGGTAATAAAAGCACCGTTAAAAGTATCGCCCGCTGCGATGGTGTCGATAGCCTGCACGGTGAAGCCCGGAATACGCACGCCTGTGCCCTGCTCGCTCAACCACACACCACGACGACCTAAGGTAATCAAAACGGTAGAGATGCCTTTATCATGCAACGCCTGCGCCGCATGTGCTGCATCTTCATCACTTTTCACCGCGATGCCGGTCAGAATTTCGGCTTCGGTTTCGTTCGGTGTGATGATATCGATTAAGGCCAGCAGCTCATCAGACAAATGTGTGGCAGGCGCTGGATTCAGAATCACTTGCGTGGCATTGGCACGCGCAATCTTCGCTGCCGCCAACACGCTTTCCAGCGGCGATTCCAACTGCATCAGCAAGGCCTCAGCATCAGCAATCACTTGCTGATGGCGATCGACACAGGCTGGCGTCAGCGCCGCGTTAGCACCGGAATAGATGCCGATATTATTTTCACCTTCGCCATTCACGAAGATCATCGCCACGCCGGTGGCTTCGTCTGCCACGATTTCTACCGGAGCAGTATCAATACGGTCCTGCTGCAGCTGCTGGCGGATACGTTCGCCAATGTCATCTGCACCTACACAGGCAATAAAAGCGATATCCGCGCCAGCACGACCGGCCGCCACGGCCTGGTTAGCCCCTTTGCCACCAAAGGCAATCTGATACTGTTTGCCGATCACCGTTTCGCCCGGACGCGGAAAATGGGTGAGGTTCAGAATGTGGTCGGCATTGATGCTGCCAAGTACCGCCAGTTTTGCACTTGTGTTCATAGGGAGTGATCCAGAAAGTTGCGCCACCAGGACGGTGGCGCGTTGCCATGCTTTTCTTTGTTTTTTATTTGGTGACCAGCTTCAGGTCAACTGGATTAACCGACTGTACTTTTTCGCCTTTCAGCACTTTATCTGCAGTGTCCACACCAATCACGCCAATTTTATCAGGCATCTGCGCCACTGTGGCGGTCAGTTTACCGGCTTCTACCGCTTTCACACCGTCAGCGGTACCGTCAAAGCCCACCACCAGTACATCGGTTTTACCGGCAGTCTGCAGCGCACGCAGTGCACCCAGCGCCATTTCGTCGTTCTGAGCAAATACAGCCTGTACATCCGGATGCGCCTGCAGCAGGTTCTGCATCACGTTCAGACCTTTAGTACGGTCGAAATCTGCTGGCTGGCTCGCCAGGATATTAAATTTGTGCGCATCAGCAGCCTGCTTGAAGCCTTCGCCACGCTCGCGCGCTGCGGAAGTCCCGGCAATACCCTCCAGCTCGATGATTTTTGCGCCATCGCCCAGTTTCTTCGCGATGAAGTCACCGGCCATTTTGCCGCCGAAGCGGTTGTCAGAAGCCACGTGGCTCACCACGGTGCCTTGTGCCGCCACGCGGTCCAGGGTGATCACCGGAATGTTGGCCTGGTTGGCCATCTTCACGGCGTTACCCACGGCATCAGAATCCGTTGGGTTAATCAGCATCAGCTTGGTGCCACGCACAGTCAGATCCTGTACGTTCGCCAGCTCTTTCGCCGGGTTATTCTGCGAATCCAGCACCACCAGGTTATAACCCAGTTTGTCGGCTTCTTTCTGTGCGCCATCTTTCAGAGACACAAAGAACGGATTATTCAGCGTTGATACAACCAGCGCAATGGTGTCCTTAGCCATCGCGCCAGCACTGAGGGTGGCGCCAAGGATGACGGCCAATGCAGTTAACTTTTTCATTTATAGAGTCCTGTGTGAAGGTCAGAGTTATTTGCTGCTTTTGTTATCCACCAGCACCGCCAGCAGAATGACAACGGCTTTAACAATCATTTGGTAGTAAGAAGATACGCCCATCAGATTCAGGCCGTTGTTCAGGAAACCCAGGATCAGCGCGCCAATCAGCGTGCCCATAATGCGACCTTTACCGCCCGCCAGGCTGGTTCCGCCTAAGACCACCGCCGCGATGGCATCCAGTTCATAACCGGTACCTGCCGTCGGTTGCGCAGAGGAAAGCCGCGCGACTTCGATGGTGCCCGCCAGCGCCGCCAACAGACCACACAGCGAATAGACGATGATTTTGACGCGGTTAACATTGATGCCTGACAGACGTGTCGCCGCTTCATTGCCGCCTAACGCATAGATGTAACGACCGAGGCGCGTGTGATGCAGCATGTACCACGCCAGCGCGAACACCACTGCCATCAGCCACACCGGCGTTGGGATACCCAGCGGACGGCCAATACCGAACCAGCCGAACAGATCGGCGTTATCACTGAAACCGGTGTTGATCGGGCTACCGTTGGTGTACACCATGGTCACGCCGCGCAGCAGCAGCATCATCACCAGCGTGGCGATAAACGCCTGTACCTTGCCGCGCGCCACAATCACGCCGGTAATACCGCCAATCGCCGCACCCAGCGCCAGCGAAGCCGCTACTGCCACCAGCGCATTCACTTCCAAACCGACAATTGAAGCGGCGACTGCACCGGTGAGCGCCAGCAGCGATCCCACCGACAGATCAATACCCGAAGTCAGAATCACCAGCGTCATGCCGACGGCCATAATGGCGTTAACCGAGGTCTGCTGCAGGATGTTGAACATGTTGGCAACGGTGAAGAAGTTCGGGCTTTGGCTCGCCACCACGGCAATCAGCACGATCAGCGCAATCAGCGATTTCTGCTCCAGCAGCCAGGCTTTGCTAAACCAGCGACGGCTGGCGGGTAAGGTTTGGGTGCTCATACAACTAACTCCTCGCTGTGTTGCTTACCGACTGCCGCCGCCATCAGGGATTCCTGGGTAGCCTGCTCACGGGAAAATTCGCCACTCAGATGGCCTTCATGCATCACCAGGATGCGATCGCTCATGCCCAGCACTTCCGGCATTTCCGATGACACCAAAATGATGCTTAGCCCTTCGGCTTTAAACTGGTTAATTAACTGATAAATCTCTTTTTTCGCACCCACGTCCACGCCACGCGTCGGCTCATCCAGAATCAGTACGTTCGGGCGCGTCATTAATCCGCGCGCAATCGCCACTTTCTGCTGATTACCCCCCGACAGCAGGCCAATCGGCTGCTCCATTGACGGGGTTTTAACGTTGAACAAACGGATGAAGTCGCCTACTGCCAGTTGTTCTTCACTGTGTTTCAGATTACCGGTGGCATGGCTGAAATAGCGCAGCGCGGTCAATGACATGTTCTCTTTCACCGACATGCCGAGCACCAGGCCATCGCGCTTGCGGTCTTCTGAGATGTAGACGATGCCGTTGGCCAGGCCGTCCTGGGGTGATCGGGTAATAATTTCGCGACCGTTGAGCGTAACGGTGCCGTTGCTGCGAGGCAGTGCGCCGTACAGCACTTTCATCAGTTCCGTCCGTCCCGCGCCCATTAAACCGGAAATGCCAAGGATTTCCCTTTTGCGCAGGTTAAAACTGACGTTATCCACGCCCGGCCCACTGAGATTTTTAACAGTTAAACGAATATCGCCCGGTGCCTGATCAATATGCGGATATTGATCTTCCAGCTTACGGCCCACCATCATCTCGATCAGACTCTCTTCGCTGAGATCGCTCACCGCGCGCTCGGCAATAAATTGCCCGTCACGAAACACGGTGACATCATCGCAAATCTCGAAGATCTCTTTCATACGGTGCGAGATATAAACAATGCCGCAGCCCTGCGCTTTCAGTTCATTGATGACGCGGAACAGCGACAGGGTTTCGGTATCGGTCAGCGCATCGGTCGGTTCATCCATAATGATGACCTTCGACTCGAAGCTAAGTACTTTGGCGATCTCAACCATCTGCTGATCGCCAATCGATAAATCGCCCACCAGCTTATGGCTATTGAAGCGCAGGTTCAGACGATGTAATAAGGCATCCGCCTCGGCGTACATCCGGTTCCATTCGATGCGGCCAAAGCGGTTAACAAATTCGCGACCGAGGAAAATATTCTCTGCAACGGTCAATTGCGGAATCAGGTTGAGTTCCTGATGAATAATGCCAATGCCCGCTTCCTGCGACGCTTTCGGTCCAGAAAAAGCCACATCCTTGCCCAGCCACTGCAGAGAGCCCGCATCCATGCTGTAAATGCCGGTCAGCACTTTCATCATGGTGGATTTCCCCGCGCCGTTTTCACCCACCAGCGCCATCACGCGCCCCGGATAAACAGCCAGCGAAGCGCCATTCAGCGCTTTCACGCCGGGAAACGACTTTTCAATCCCTTTGAGTTGCAATAACGGTTGCATAACGACCTCAGAAGGTTACGCCAGCGCTCAGGATGACATTCGCATACGGAGAACACTCTCCGCTGCGAATGACGGCCTGACTACGCTGCGTTTCTTGTTTGAACTGTTCATGGCTGGTGTAACGGATGGTGATGACATTCCCCTGGTGCCGTTGCAAGGCATCGAGCACGGCGAGCAGTGCGCTGTGGAGTTGCGGATTGTGTTGCTTGATCTCCTCCGCCATCAGGGCGCTTTCGACTTGCATCTCCTGAGTGACAACATCAACCACCTGTAAAAATTCGGGCGTTCCCGGCGTCAACGCCAGGTCGATTCGCTGTGGTCCGGCCGGAATCGGCAAGCCCGCATCCGCAATCGTCAGCGTATCGGTGTGCCCCAGGCGGGCAATCACATGAGAGAGTTCAGCGTTTAACAAGCGACCTTTTTTCATTTCTTCCACTCCACAGCGAAACGTTTCGCTGAGCGGGAGTGTATTAAATGTGCGCGGCAACTCAATGACGTCATCACGGAAATGTGATCGCCATCGAAACGTTTCGCTTGTGCCGGGAATAATTTGAGTTTGGTGGGGGATGCGAGCCGCCTGAGCGGCTCTGAAGGGTGTTATGGCAGCTTGCGGACCTGCTTAACGTCCAGTTCAATGGAATTAAAGTCCTTATCCAGCTCGCCGGTCAGTTCAACCTGATCCTTCGGAGTGATGGTCTGTCCGTGCCAACGCTTATGGTCGATTTCCACTTTCATGTTGCCGCTACCGTCACGGAACAGATAATCCTCATCGCCGATTTGCTTATCCAGATAACCGCGCACGGTGATCCAGCTGTCATCTTTCATCTCTTCAGCCTGCTTCACTGTTACGACGCTGGTGTTATCGGCCTGGAAGCCGCCGGCGTGAACCTGAGCCTTTGGCGCACTGGGATCAACAAAGCCACCCTGCTGCGCGGCCAGAACCGGCGTCGATGCCAACATCACAATCGCAATTAACGCTGCACTCTTTTTCATTTTTCACCTCTGTTCCATGAATGTGTGGGATACGGAAGCCATTACAGCATAGGGTTCTTAACAGGATCTTAAGGGTTAAAAAAACACGAAAAATAGCCAAAATGCAGCGATTGACGCTGTACAAGCCGGTTTTGGCTTCGTATAACGACTCCTGCACTAAAGGAGAAACGCATGCGCATATTATTGATTGAGGACGACAAGCTTATTGGCGATGGCTTGAAAGTGGGGCTAACGAAACTCGGTTTCAGCGTTGACTGGTTCGTCTCAGGCGAAGCGGGATTCCAGGCCCTGCCAGCCGCGCCATGGGATGCCGTGGTACTGGATCTTTCGCTACCCGAGCGCGATGGACTGGAGATCCTGCGTCAATGGCGTGAGCAAGGCGCAGATGTGCCTGTATTGATCCTCACCGCACGTGATGCGCTCGATCAGCGCATACAAGGATTACAGTCAGGCGCTGACGACTATTTGTGTAAGCCCTTCGCGCTCGCTGAAGTCGCCGCGCGTTTACAGGCGCTGATTCGCCGCCGTCATGGACAACTACAGCCCGAGTTGAAACACGGCAAGGTGGTGATGTCGCCCAGCAGCCACAGCGTCTGGATTGACGGCGAAACCATCAGCCTGAAGAGCCGTGAACTGGCGCTGCTGGAGCTGTTTATGCGCAATCCAGGTCGCGTGCTAACCCGCAGCCAGCTGGAGGAAAAACTCTATAGCTGGGATGACGATGTCTCCAGCAACGCAGTAGAAGTGCATATTCATCATCTGCGCAAAAAGCTCGGCACAGCGTTTATTCGTACCGTTCACGGCGTGGGTTATACACTCGGTGCGGCAGAATGAGTCTATTTCTACGACTCGCCATCGGCTTTGTGCTGCTGATTACGCTGTGCGGTGGGGTGGCCAGTTACAGCGCCTGGCATCAGACCCGCGACACCGTTAATGAGCTATTCGATACCCAGCAAATGCTGTTTGCCAAACGCCTGCTGTCACTCGATCCCACCAGCTTGCACGCCGCCTCACTGCCAAAAACCAAATCCATTTTGCGCCATCACCGCGGCGATCAGGATGATGATGCACTGGCGTTTGCCATTTTCCGTGCGGACGGCCAGCCGTTGCTTAACGATGGCGAGAACGGGCGCGATATGCAGTTTGATGATAAGCGTGACGGTTTTCGCGAAGGTCGTCTGCGCGGCGACGATGAGAGTTGGCGGCTGCTTTGGCTGACTTCTGCTGATAAACAATATCGCGTGGTAGTGGGCCAGGAGTGGGAATACCGCGACGATATGACGCGCGATCTGGCACTGGCGAGTTTGATGCCGTGGCTTTACGCCATGCCTTTTATGCTGCTGATGCTGCTGGCATTGGTGTGGTTCGAATTGCGCCCGCTAAAGCGCCTGACGGCATCACTCCAGTTGCGAGCACCCGATGACGCCACACCGCTCGACGAAGCACGCTTGCCCAAAGAGGTGCAGCCGTTGGTGGCGGCATTAAACGGGCTGTTTCACCGTATGGCGCAACTCGTGCAGCGCGAGCGCCGTTTTACCTCCGATGCGGCGCACGAACTGCGCAGTCCGTTAGCTGCACTGCGCGTGCAGAGTGAGGTGATTCAGCTGGCGGATGATGACGAAGCAATGCGCAAACGGGCATTGCAGCAGCTTGATAGCGGCATCCAGCGCGCCACACGGCTGGTGGATCAACTCTTGACGCTATCAAGAGTGGAAGCGGACGATCTGCGCAGCGAATTTCAGCCGGTGCCACTGGCACCGCTGCTGCAAAAGCTTCTGATAGAACATTTTCCACAGGCCGAGGCGCAACAGATGGATCTGCAATTGCATGCACAGGCCGAACCAGTGATGAACGGTCATCCTCTGCTGTTGAATTTGCTGATGCGTAACCTGCTGGATAACGCGCTGCGCTATGCGCCGCCGGGCAGCCAGATTCAGTTCACGTTAAACGCGCGGACGATAACTATTGAAGATAACGGGTCAGGTGTTAGCGATGAGCAGCTTGCGCGCCTTGGTGAGCGTTTCTGGCGACCGCCGGGGCAAACGCAAACGGGCAGCGGTTTAGGAATATCGATTGTGAAAAACATTGCGCAACTGCACGGTATTCGCATTGCATTTAGCCATGTGCAGCCTCAAGGCTTGCGCGTCACCTTGAGTTGGTGACGCGCTTAATCCTTAAATCTCGACTTGCGTGCCCAGCTCGATCACGCGATTAGGCGGGATTTCAAACTGATCCGGCGCACGCAGCGCATTGCGTTGCAGCGCAAGGAACAGTTTGCCGCGCAGACGCAGATACCACGGGCGATCGCCAATAATCAGCGATTCATGGGACATGAAGAATGAGGTTTCCATCATGCGGCAGTTGAGACCTTCCAGCCCGCAGCGGTGGAAAATTTCTTCCACGTTCGGGGTCTCACGCCAGCCGTAGCTCGCCACCACGCGCCAGAACGTCGGCGACAGCTGTTCGATGGTAACGCGACGCACATTGTGCACGTAAGGCGCATCCTCAGTACGTAGCGTCAGCAGTACCACACGCTCATGCAGCACTTTGTTGTGCTTGAGATTATGCAGCATGGCAAAAGGGATCACGTTCAGGGCACGCGACATATAGACTGCGGTGCCCGGCACGCGTACCGGCGGAGATTTCTCCAGCGAAGCGATCATCGCTTCAAGCGAATTGCCGTGCTCATGCATACGACGCAACAGGCGGAAGCGCTCGCTTTTCCAGGTGGTCATCACGATAAACATCATCAGTGCCAGGGTCAGCGGCAGCCAACCGCCGGAGAACACTTTGACCAGGTTTGCCGAGAACAAGGACACGTCAATACACAGCATGCCAATCAGAATCAGCACCACCAGATAACGGTTCCAGTGCCAGTTCTGAATTGCCACCGTGGAGCAGAGAATCGCAGTCAGCACCATGGTGCCGGTGACTGCGATGCCGTAAGCCGCCGCCAGGTTGCTGGAGTGTTCAAAGCCGACAATCACGATCACCACGGAGAAGTAGAGCAGCCAGTTGATCACTGGAATATAAATCTGGCCCGACTCTTCTTCCGAGGTATGCACAATACGCATCGGCGGCAGATAGCCTAAACGCACCGCCTGACGCGTTAACGAGAACACGCCAGAAATCACCGCCTGCGAGGCGATAACCGTGGCCAGCGTCGCCAGAATCAGCATGGGAATCAGCATCCAGTCTGGCGCCAGCAGGAAGAAGGGGTTTTTGATCGCTTCGGGATGTTTAAGTAGCAGCGCGCCCTGACCAAAGTAGTTCAGCACCAGCGAGGGCAGCACCACGATAAACCAGGCAAGACGAATCGGGAATTTGCCGAAGTGACCCATATCCGCATACAGCGCTTCCACACCGGTAATGGCCAATACCACCGCGCCGAGCGCAAAGAACGACACCGTTTTGTACTGGATAAAGAAGTGCATCGCCCAATACGGGTTCATGGCATGCAGCACATCAGGGTTACTGATGATGCTACGCGCGCCCAGCACGGCCAGAATGATAAACCACACCAGCATCACCGGCGCAAACAGCTTACCCACGATGCCGGTACCGTGCTTCTGAATCACAAACAGCAGCGTCAGCACTGCAATCGCAAGCGGAACGATATATGCATCAAGGCTCGGTGCCGCAATCTCCAGCCCTTCAATCGCCGACAACACCGAGACGGCGGGCGTGATCACCACTTCACCATAGAAGAAGCTGCCACCAATCAGCCCCATGATGACAAGAATCGCCGTTGCACGTGCGCCGGTATTGCGCCCGGCCAGTGACATCAAGGTCAGGATCCCACCTTCACCGGCGTTATCGGCACGCATCACGTAGCTGATGTATTTCAGTGATACCACCAAAATCAGCAACCAGAAGATCAGCGAGAGAAAGCCAAATACCGCTTCGCGTTCTACACCAAAGCCGAACTGACCGGAGAGACATTCACGCAAAGTATAGAGCGGGCTGGTACCGATATCGCCATACACCACGCCAATCGCGGCGAGTGTGACTGCGCCAAGGGACTGCTTCTTATCCGAGCTCATAAGTTGTCTTTTGTTGGAGCCGATGAGGCACTTGCCTACCGCTCAGGCCATCAAAAAGCGCACAGTATGCACATATTCCCAAAAAAACCTACTCTTACAACATGTCATCATGACGTCAGCGAGGCGGTTTTTCGCCGAAATTAGGCGCCAAAAACCGTCTGAAGCAGCGAGTTCTCCCGCCTCAACCTTCTGAAACAAAAAAGCTGACGGCTATCAACGCAATCAAGCATGATAACCAGTAGAGTATTGCGCTCGCCAGAATATGACGGCTCCAGGATCAGAAGGACAATGATGTGATTATGGCTCAACCCCATCTTTTGGCAGAAAGAATTTCTCGCCTGAGTAACGCCCTGGAGAAAGGGCTGTATGAACGGCATCATGCGATCCGCCTGTGCTTATTAGCTGCACTCAGTGGCGAGAGCGTATTTTTGCTGGGGCCGCCCGGCATTGCCAAGAGCTTGATTGCTCGCCGCCTGAAATACGCCTTCCAACACGCCCGCGCCTTTGAATACCTGATGACCCGTTTTTCCACCCCTGAAGAAGTGTTTGGCCCGCTGTCGATTCAGGCGTTAAAAGATGAAGGTCGTTATCAGCGATTAACCAAAGGCTATCTGCCGGATGCCGAAATCGTCTTCCTTGATGAAATCTGGAAAGCCGGTCCGGCGATATTGAACACCTTACTCACCGCCATCAACGAACGCCGCTTTCGCAATGGCGACAGCGAAGAAAAGATTCCGATGCGCCTGCTGGTGACCGCTTCCAACGAATTGCCGGAGGCCGATAGCGGGCTGGAAGCCTTGTATGATCGCATGTTGATTCGCCTATGGCTGGATAACGTGCATGAGAAGCAGAACTTCCGCAGCATGCTCACCCACCAGCAGGACGAAAATGATAATCCGGTGACGGAAGCGCTACGCATCAGTGATGAAGAGTATCACCAGTGGCAGAAAGGCATCAGCCAGGTCTCCTTACCTGATCATGTGTTTGAGCTGATTTACCAACTGCGTCAGCAACTGGAGAATTTGCCCAGCGCACCTTACATTTCCGATCGCCGCTGGAAAAAAGCGATTCATCTGCTGCAGGCCAGTGCGTTTTACAGTGGCCGCGTGACCATTGCGCCGATCGATCTGATTCTGCTCAAGGATTGCCTGTGGCATGACGTCGCATCGATGCAGCTATTGGATCGCGAAATTGATGCTTTGATGACGCAGCACGCCTGGCAACAGCAGGCGTTGCTGCACAAACTGCAGCAGATCAAAGCACGTCGTCTCGCCTTGCAACAGCAGCAAAGCGTGGCACAAGCGCTGACGCTGGAGAAACACAGCGGTATGTTTAGCCGCAAACCTCATTACGAATTACCTGCTGCCATCAGCGATGAACAACTGACGCTCATGCTGCAGCAGCCGTTAACGCTGCACGACATGCAAGTGACGCATGTGCTGATTGCCCGTGAAGCCTTAACCCAGTGGCTGATTAAAGGCGGTGAAATTCGCGGCAAACTGAATGGCATTGGTTTTGGCCAGACGCTGGATCTGCTGGTGGATGCGCATCACTGCCTGACGCTACGCGATGTCAGCCTGCAATCCACACGCTTAACGTTGCCCGGAGCCAGCAACAGTAGCGACATGCCGCAGGAAATCCAGGATGAATACGAAGCGCTGGATACCCAGCTCCGCGCACAGCGCACGCTGTTTAGCCAGCACCAGCGCTGCTTGTTTATCAGCGATGACTGGCTGGCACGTATTGAAACCAGCCTGCAGGATGTGGCAGAACAGCTGAAACAGGCGCGTAAATGATCTCACTGGAGACGCTGAGCACGCTGTTATCGATTGGCGAAACGGAGTTAATCGAAGAGTTGATTCTGGCCCTGCTTGCGTCGCCACAGCTGGCGCTGTTCTTTGAAAAATTTCCGCGCATGAAACAAGCCTTAATGCGCGATTTACCCCGCTGGCGCACTGAAATCGCGGAACAGATGAAAACCACGCCGGTGCCGGAAGCGCTGGCGCAGGAGTTTCAGCTGTTTCAGCAAATGCAATTGATCAGCACGCAGGATTTCAGCCACCAGCTTCCCCACATTATGTCGCAGCTAAAAAACCTGCCGTCGCCATTTCTCGAAGAAGCCAGCAAACTGCTGCTGCACAACGAAGCTGAACAACTGAGCAATGCTCAGCACACGCTGTTTTTGCAACGCTGGCGACTCAGCCTGACGCTGCAAACGCTCACGCTCAACGAAACCCTTCTTGAGGAGCAGCGCGAACGTCTGATGGCCGAGCTGCAGCAACGGATGGCAATCAGTGGCCAGCTGGCGCCAATCCTTACCGACGATGATGAAGCCGCAGCCGGACGTTTGTGGGATATGAGCAAAGCGTCACTTCAGCACGGTGATTATGAGCTGATTGTGCAATATGGTGATTTCCTCGCACAGCAGCCGGAATTAATGAAACTGGCGCAGCAGTTGGGCCGCAGCCGCGAAGCCAAATCGGTGCCGTCGCAGGATGCACCGCTGGAAGAATTTCACCAACTGGTGCGCGAGCCCGATCATGTGCCGGAAGAGGTCAGCGGCATTCATCAGAGCGACGATGTGTTGCGCTTGCTGCCGCCCGAACTGGCTGCCTTGAGTATTAGCGAGCTGGAGCTGGAATTTTATCGTCGCCTGGTGGAAAAACGCCTGCTGACTTACCAGTTACAAGGTGATGCCTGGCACGAGAAAGTCACACTGCGCCCGGTCAGCCACCAACAACATGAAGCGCAGCCGCGCGGCCCTTTTATTGTTTGTGTCGATACATCAGGCTCGATGGGCGGATTTAACGAGCGCTGCGCCAAAGCCTTCTGCCTTGCGCTGTTAAAGGTGGCATTAGCCGATAAGCGCCGCTGCTACATCATGCTGTTCGCTCACGAAGTGATTGGCTACGAACTTACTGCCGATAGCGGCATTGAGCAGGCTATCCGTTTTCTTAGCCAACGTTTTCGTGGTGGCACCGATCTGGCGGCTTGCCTTGCTGCGGTGGTTAAACGTATGGAGGGCAGCGTCTGGGATGAGGCCGATGCGGTGATCGTGTCGGATTTTATCGCCCAGCGTTTACCGGATGACACCATCAACGCCATCAAGCAACGCCAGCGCCAGCATCAACAGCGTTTCCACGCGGTGGCGATGTCGCTTCACGGTAAACCGGGCATTCTGCGCATCTTCGATCACATCTGGCGCTTCGATACCGGACTGAAAAGCCGCCTGCTGCGCCGCTGGAAACGCTAATTTATCTGGCAGAAATGCTTATTTGCTATAGTGAATAGTTCGCACACTGAGCATCTGGAGCATCTTGTGAACACCGCCCAACTTCCTGCACCGACCCGCACTTTGCAGCTCTCCGGCCAAAACGCCGAACAAAAACGGAGCGAGCTGCTGGCGTATTTCACCCAAACCTGGGAGCTGTACGAAAGCCTGTTTGATTGCCTTGCCGACGAACGCGCGTATTTCAACAAAGCGATCTCATTACGCCATCCGTTGATCTTCTACTTTGGCCACACCGCTACGTTCTATATGAATAAGCTGATGGCTGGTCGCTATCTGGACAACCGCGTAGACGATCGCATCGAAGCCATGATGGCAATCGGCGTGGACGAGATGAGCTGGGACGATCTCAACGACAGCCATTACGCCTGGCCGACGGTCGAAGAGGTGCGTGACTACCGTGGAAAAGTCAAAAACCTGGTGAGCGAGTTTATTCGCACCATGCCGCTGGAACTGCCGATCACCTGGGAAAGCCCGGCTTGGGTGGTATTGATGGGCATTGAACATGAGCGTATCCACCTGGAAACCTCCAGCGTGCTGATCCGCCAGCTACCGATAGAATGGGTAAAACCGCAGGCGCATTGGCCGGTTTGTCCGCAGGCGCGCCACGATCGCGCATCGGTTCCGGATAACTCGCTGATTGCGATGCCTGGCGGTCGCGTGCAACAAGGCAAAACGGATGACACTTACGGCTGGGATAACGAATACGGCAATCAGGTAACTGAACTCAAACCATTTAAGGCCAGTAAAATGCTGGTCAGCAACGCCGAGTTTTATCGCTTTATCGCCGCTAACGGCTATCAGGATCAGCGCTGGTGGGATGAGGAAGGCTGGGGCTGGCGTGAATTCTCTGGCGCGCAAATGCCCACCTTCTGGGTCGGCGAGATTACGCAACCCGATCAACTGAAACTGCGCTTAATGACTGAAGAAGTCGCTCTGCCGTGGGACTGGCCAGCGGAAGTGAATCAGCTTGAAGCCGCCGCGTTTTGTCGCTGGCTGGCGGAAGAGACGGGTAAATCTATTCAACTCCCTTGTGAAGCCGAATGGATGCAGCTACGCGAACAGGTGAGCGGCGATCAGCCCGACTGGATCGAGGCGCCCGGCAATATCAATCTGGCCTATTGGGCTTCATCCAATCCTGTGGATCGCTTTGCGCAGGGCGAGTTTTTCGACATTGTTGGCAACGTCTGGCAGTGGACCACAACGCCAACTAACGGTTTCGAAGGTTTCAAAGTTCATCCGCTGTATGACGATTTCTCGACGCCGACCTTCGACGGCAAACACGCGCTGATCAAAGGTGGCAGTTGGATTTCCACCGGCAACGAGGCGTTAAAATCGGCTCGTTATGCCTTCCGTCGTCATTTCTTCCAGCACGCCGGTTTCCGCTATGTGGTCTCCTCACATAAAGAGACCATGGCACTCAATCCGTATGAAACGGACAGCATGGTGTCACAGTATCTCGATTTCCAGTACGGACCGGGCTACTACAACGTGCCGAATTACGCCGTGGCGCTGGTGGAAAAACTGCTGCCACACTGCAAACAACGTGGTGCGGCACTGGATCTCGGCTGCGCGACCGGCCGTGCCAGTTTTGAACTGGCACGCCATTTCGCGACGGTCACAGGCATGGATTATTCCGCGCGATTTATTGATGTGGCGCTGCAGCTGACCTCCGGTGAGGACTTCCGCTATGTGGTGCCGGAAGAGGGCGAGCTGGTGGAATATCGCCAGGTGCGCCTGAAGGACTTCAATGTTAGTGACGAGCAAGCGGCACGCATTCAGTTTGTGCAGGGCGACGCCTGTAATCTTAAACCGCAGCCGGATCGTTACGATCTGGTATTGGCTTCAAACCTGATCGATCGTCTGCGTCAGCCAAAACGTTTCCTGCAGGACGTCATCCCGATGATCCGCTCTGGCGGGCTTTTGGTGCTTTCGTCGCCTTATACCTGGCTGGAGGAGTTCACGCCGAAGGAGAACTGGCTGGGCGGCGTGCGTGAGAACGGTGAAGCTTTGACGACCTATCAGGCATTGCAGCGTTTGCTGCGTGATGCCTTTGAAGAAGTGGTGCCGCCGCAGGATGTGCCGTTTGTGATCCGCGAGACGGCGCGCAAGTATCAACATACCGAAGCGCAGCTCACAATCTGGCGTAAGCGATAAAAAAAGCGTGCAGACTGCGGCTACCACGCGGTCTGCACCTTGCCTGCACTGCTAATTTGCTGCACATTCTCCACTGTTCATAGAAGAAGAACTTAAAGAGGATGGATGATGGCAGAACAACTGCAACTGGATAACCTTGATCGCGGCATTCTCAATGCGCTGTTGGAAAACGCGCGCACCGCATATGCCGAGCTGGCCAAACAGTTCAATGTCAGCCCCGGCACCATTCACGTACGCGTAGAAAAAATGCGCCAGGCAGGCATTATCCTGGGCACTCGTGTTGAAATCGATCCTCGTCAGTTGGGTTTTGATGTCTGCTGCTTTATCGGCATCATTCTGAAAAGCGCCCGCGATTATCCCGCAGCACTCAGCAAGCTGGAGGCACTGGATGAAGTGGTAGAAGCCTGGTACACCACCGGCCACTACAGCATCTTTATTAAGGTGATGTGCCGATCCATCGATGCACTTCAGCAGGTGTTGATCAACAAGATCCAGACCATAGACGAAATCCAGTCCACCGAAACCCTGATCTCGCTGCAAAACCCGATCATGCGTACCATCAAGCCGTAATTCCCTCTCTTTCCTGTGCACAACCTTTTCCCAGGCGGATCACTTGTGTGATGCGCCTTGTCGGCTGATGCTTTCTGTTATTAACCCTGTTTTCCACAGGTGGATCACGGCTTGATCACAGCGTACAATGCTCGCCTTTAGTGCGGGAGAAGATCATGGCCGATATTACCTTAATCAGTGGCAGTACCCTTGGCAGCGCCGAATACGTCGCCGAACATCTGGAAGCAAAACTGCAGGAAGCGGGCTTTTCAACCGAGGTGCTGCACGGGCCAGAGCTGGACGAGCTGCCACAGGAAGGGATCTGGCTGATTGTGACTTCCACTCACGGTGCGGGCGAACTGCCAGACAATCTGCTTCCTTTATATGAAGCCTTGCAGGAGACGCAGCCGGACCTTTCCGCGGTACGTTATGGCGCAGTGGGTATCGGCAACCATGAATATGACCTTTTCTGCGGTGCCATTAAACTGCTGGAAGATCAGCTCAACCAGTTAGGCGCCAAACGCATTGGCGATCGCCTGGAGATCGACGTTCTCGAACATGAGATTCCTGAGGATCCGGCTGAAGTGTGGGTTGAGACCTGGAAAACGCAGATTTAAGACGATCTTTGCCGGTTGGGGATCGGGAAAAGTGAACGATCCCCAGTTTATTTCGCTGTTTTATTGTTTTTTTTATGCCATTGTCTGTGGATAACACAGCCTTAATCTTGCGTATAACCGGTAGTTATCCCAATAACAACCCGTGATGCTTTTTTCGTCTGTGTATAAGTCGCCATTTAGATCCCAGCTTATACGGATCAGGATCACCGATCATTCACAGCAAGCGATCCTCTCTAATCCTCTGTTAATGCTTTGCTTTTCGGGGTTATCAACAGACCCTGACGATCCTAATAAGAGATCTAACAGAGAGATCATATAAAAGAATAAAGATCCTTTCTTTTAAACCGCAGGATCCCGCGGCTTTCGCAGTCGACAGAATTTCAGTAGAATCCACCGCCCAGGGCAACGATCCCTGTCCGAACATTAACGAGGACCCACTTCATGTTTTATCCAGATCCTTTTGACGTCATCGTAATCGGTGGTGGTCATGCGGGCACAGAAGCCGCGATGGCAGCTGCCCGAATGGGTCAGCAAACGCTGTTACTCACCCATAACATTGATACGCTTGGACAAATGTCCTGCAACCCGGCGATTGGTGGCATTGGGAAAGGACACCTGGTGAAGGAAGTGGATGCCTTAGGCGGTTTGATGGCAACGGCAATTGACCAGGCCGGCATTCAGTTTAGGATACTAAACGCAAGCAAAGGCCCTGCTGTGCGGGCAACGCGTGCGCAAGCCGACCGCGTCCTGTATCGCCAGGCGGTACGCACTGCGTTGGAAAACCAGCCGAACCTGATGATCTTCCAGCAGGCCGTTGACGATCTGATTGTGGAGAACGATCGCGTCGTCGGTGCTGTCACGCAGATGGGCCTGAAATTCCGTGCCAAAAGTGTGGTGCTGACAGTCGGGACATTCCTTGACGGCAAAATTCATATTGGTCTGGATAACTACAGCGGTGGCCGTGCTGGTGATCCGCCATCCATTCCACTGGCGAAACGCCTGCGTGCTTTGCCGCTGCGTGTAAATCGTCTGAAAACCGGTACGCCGCCGCGTATTGATGCACGCACCATCGATTTTTCGGTGCTGACACCGCAGCATGGCGATACGCCAATGCCGGTGTTCTCGTTTATGGGCAATGTTTCTCAGCACCCGCAACAAGTACCGTGCTGGATCACTTACACCAACGAACAAACACACGATGTGATCCGCAATAACCTCGATCGCAGCCCGATGTATGCCGGGATCATCGAAGGGATCGGACCACGTTACTGCCCATCGATCGAAGACAAAGTGATGCGCTTTGCCGATCGTAATGCGCATCAGATCTTCCTTGAACCGGAAGGGCTGACCAGCAACGAGATCTACCCTAACGGTATCTCCACCAGCTTGCCGTTTGACGTGCAGATGCAGATCGTCCGTTCGATGAAAGGTCTGGAGAACGCAAAGATTGTGCGCCCAGGTTATGCCATCGAGTACGATTTCTTCGATCCGCGCGATCTGAAGCCGACGCTGGAAAGCAAATTCATCCACGGGCTGTTCTTTGCCGGTCAGATTAACGGCACCACCGGTTATGAAGAAGCTGCGGCGCAGGGCTTGCTGGCCGGTTTGAACGCTGCACGTGCCTCAGCAGACAAAGAGGGCTGGGCGCCGCGCCGCGACCAGGCTTATCTCGGTGTGCTGGTTGACGATCTCTGCACCCTCGGCACCAAAGAACCGTACCGTATGTTTACCTCGCGCGCGGAATATCGTTTGATGCTGCGCGAAGACAACGCCGATCTGCGTTTGACAGAAAAAGGTCGCGAGTTGGGTCTGGTCGATGATGCGCGTTGGGCGCGTTATAACCAGAAGCTGGAAGCGATTGAGCAGGAGCGCCAGCGCCTGCGCGATCTGTGGGTACATCCGAAATCAGACAATGTGGGCGAAGTGAATAGCGTCATCAGTGCGCCACTGACGAAAGAAGCCAGCGGTGAAGATCTGTTGCGTCGCCCGGAAATGACCTACGAACTGCTGATGACGTTACCGAGTTATGGCCCGGCATTATCTGACGAGCAATCTGCAGAGCAGGTTGAGATTCAGGTGAAGTATGAAGGGTACATTGCACGCCAGCAGGAAGAAATTGACCGCCAGCAACGCAACGAAAACACCTTGCTGCCTGGCGATCTCGACTATCGTCAGGTTAATGGCTTGTCGAATGAAGTGATCGCCAAACTCAACGATCACAAACCTACCTCCATTGGGCAGGCCTCGCGTATTTCAGGCATTACACCAGCAGCGATCTCCATTTTGCTGATTTACCTGAAAAAACAGGGCCTGCTGCGTAAAAGTGCCTGATCGACCCTGGGGCGAGGTCACTCGCCCCCGTTTATGGAACGTTCCTTGTGATTAACAAACTCTCCCAGCTGCTCGATGCGGCAAATATTTCACTTACCGATCAACAAAAACAGCAGCTCGTCGGCTATGTAGAATTGCTGCATAAGTGGAACAAGGCGTACAACCTGACATCGGTGCGCGATCCGCAGCAGATGCTGGTGCGCCATATTCTCGACAGCGTGGTCGTCGAACCGCATTTACAAGGCGAGCGCTTTATTGATGTGGGCACCGGGCCGGGTCTGCCAGGGATTCCGTTAGCCATTGTACGTCCGCAGGCGCATTTTACGCTGCTGGATAGCCTGGGAAAACGCATCCGTTTCCTGCGTCAGGTACAACATGAGTTAGGGCTCACTAACATCACCCCGGTACAAAGTCGTGTGGAAGAGTTCCCCGCAGAACCACCGTTTGATGGCGTTATCAGCCGTGCCTTTGCTTCGCTGGAAGACATGCTGAACTGGTGCCATCATTTACCGGGCACCTCAGGCCGCTTCTACGCACTGAAGGGGGTGCGTCCGGATGATGAAATTTCAGCCTTGCCTGCGGGCTTTGTGGTGGAGAAGATTGAATCACTGCATGTGCCAGAACTGGATGGTGAACGTCATTTAGTGGTGCTGTCTCGCCAATAGCCATAAAGAAGGTGCGGATTTAACACCAACCGCACCTTTAGTCAGTGAAAACGTCCTGAATAAAAAAACAGCAGTTGAACACTTTTAGTCAAAAGCTTTTATTCGGCAGGGCAGGGTGAGACGGTTAACAAGCGCCACGGAAATTATCCGAAAAGCTCTGTTACATTTAACGAACATTTCACATTTTATTATCAGTTAGATCACTTTATTGGCTGTATTTACCTGCGCAAATAGTCACGTCAGAAAATATAACTCTGCAATAAATCGGCGTGCGTAATATCAGTTTTACGTTTTTATTGCGATGTACGATGTCAATAGAGTGTTTTTATCGAAAATCATGACCTGATACCGGATGGATAATTCTATAGTTATGATAAAAAACAGCTTTCATCACTTTTGAAATCTTAAAATTCATGCTTAAAACAAATTCATTCGCCAGCCTATTGCCTATAATGTGATCTGAAGCACGCTTTAAAAGCAAGCCAACAAGGCAATTTCAGCGATTTAGCTGAGTCATAGTGGAAGGTGATGTTTTGAAAAATAGCCCTCCAGAAAGAAATTTAAATAATTGTTCACCTTTTCGCTACTTACCGATTGAAATCGCAGGTGGCGCCCGTATAATTTGCACGGCTTTTGCTGCTTGACTCAAATGAGTAAAGGCAGTCTTATACGACACGCGACATACCCCGTTCGGGGCAGGAGAGTTCAACGCCATGTCAGTGTCTCTTTACAGTGTGAAATTAGCCCGGACCGTGCTGGTGATCCAGCTGGTGACGTTTGTCATCATCGGTGCACTCTTTACTCTGAAAGATGTTATCTGGGGCGCCTCCGCCATCGCGGGTGGAGCGGCAGCCTGGCTGCCGAATGTGTTGTTTATGTTTTTAGCCTGGCGCCTGCAGGATCAAACGCCTGCCAAAGGTCGTGTGGCCTGGAGCTTCGCCCTCGGTGAAGTGTTGAAGGTCTTCACGACAGTCATTCTTCTCATGGTGGCGTTAGGTGTGTTTGGAGCGGTCTTCTGGCCTCTCGCAATCACTTGGTTATCGGTGCTGGTGGTGCAGATCGTCGCGCCGGCTGTAATTAACAACAAAGGGTAAGAGGCATCATGGCTGCTGGAGAAATCTCTACTCCGCAAGAATACATAGGTCACCACCTGAATAACCTTCAGCTGGACCTGCGTACTTTCGAGTTGGTGAATCCGCACGACGCTCCTGCGACGTTCTGGGTATTAAATATCGATTCCATGTTTTTCTCTGTGGTACTGGGACTGCTTTTCCTGGTGTTGTTCCGTAAAGTGGCAAAAAGCGCCACCAGCGGTGTGCCAGGGAAACTTCAAGCGGCTATCGAACTGGTTGTCGGTTTCGTTGATAACAACGTTCGCGACATGTACCACGGTAAAAGCAAACTTATCGCCCCGCTGGCTCTGACAATTTTTGTTTGGGTCTTCCTGATGAACTTCATGGATCTGCTGCCTATCGATTTGCTGCCGTTTATCGGTGAGCACTATCTTGGCCTGCCAGCGCTGCGCGTTGTGCCGTCTGCAGATGTGAACATCACGCTGTCTATGGCGTTGGGCGTCTTTATTTTGATTCTGTTCTACAGCATCAAAATGAAAGGCATTGGCGGCTTCACCAAAGAACTGACGCTGCAGCCTTTTAATCACCCGATCTTCATCCCAATCAACCTGATTCTTGAAGGTGTTAGCCTGCTGTCTAAACCCGTTTCACTCGGTCTGCGACTGTTCGGCAACATGTATGCGGGTGAACTGATCTTTATCCTGATTGCCGGCTTGCTGCCGTGGTGGTCGCAGTGGGTGTTGAATGTGCCATGGGCCATTTTCCACATCCTGATCATTTCGCTGCAGGCTTTCATTTTCATGGTCCTCACGATCGTCTATCTGTCGATGGCATCTGAAGAACATTGATTTTTTTATCTCAACACTAAGCTTTTAACTGAAACAAACTGGAGACTGTCATGGAAAACCTGAATATGGATCTGCTGTACATGGCTGCCGCTGTGATGATGGGCCTGGCGGCAATCGGTGCTGCGATCGGTATCGGCATCCTCGGAGGCAAATTCCTGGAAGGCGCTGCGCGTCAACCGGATCTGATTCCTCTGCTGCGTACGCAGTTCTTTGTTGTAATGGGTCTGGTGGATGCAATCCCAATGATCGCTGTAGGTCTGGGTCTCTACGTGATGTTTGCGGTCGCCTAAACCTGGTAGCCTTGTTCACTCATGGCACCCGGTGTGATGAGGAACGGATTCTGCCGTTTATCGCTGATAGCGGCAGAGCAAGTTAACTTAATAAGAGGCATTGTGCTGTGAACATTAATGCAACAATCCTCGGCCAGGCCATCGCGTTCATTCTGTTTGTCGCGTTCTGCATGAAGTACGTATGGCCGCCGATCATGGCTGCCATCGAGAAGCGTCAGAAAGAAATTGCTGATGGCCTTGCTTCTGCTGAGCGCGCGAAGAAAGATTTAGATCTCGCGCAGGCCAATGCGACCGACCAGCTGAAAAAAGCGAAAGAAGACGCTCAGGTCATTATCGAGCAGGCGAACAAACGCCGTGCACAGATTCTGGACGAAGCGAAAACCGAAGCTGAGACTGAACGTAACCGCATCGTGGCACAAGCGCAGGCAGAAATCGAAGCCGAGCGTTCACGTGCCCGTGAAGAGCTGCGTAAGCAAGTCGCGTTGCTGGCATTAGCTGGCGCCGAGAAAATCATCGAACGTTCCGTGGATGAAGCTGCTAACAGCGACATCGTTGATAAACTGGTCGCTGAACTGTAAGGAGGGAGGGGCTGATGTCTGATCTGATTACTGTAGCTCGCCCCTACGCCAAAGCAGCTTTTGACTTTGCTGTTGAGCATCAAAGTATCGATCGTTGGCAGACCATGCTGGCGTTTGCCGCTGAAGTGGCTCGCAACGAACAGATGGCAGATCTTCTTTCCGGTGCGCTCGCGCCGGAAGCTTTGTCTGCTTCTTTCAACGCGGTATGTGGCGATCAACTTGATGAACCCGCTCAGAACCTGATTAAGGTAATGGCGGAAAACGGACGTTTGACAGCACTTCCAGCGGTACTGGAACAGTACATCCAACTGCGTGACGCTTATGAAGCGACCGCCGAAGTGGATGTGATTTCTGCCAGTACCCTGAGTGACAGCCAGCTGAGTAAAATCAGCGCCGCGATGGAAAAACGTCTGTCACGCAAAGTTAAGCTGAATTGCAAAATTGACAAGTCTGTAATGGCAGGTGTGGTTATCCGTGCGGGTGACCTGGTCATTGATGGTAGCGTACGCGGCCGTCTTGATCGTCTGGCAGACGTCTTGCAGTCTTAAGGGGACTGGAGCATATGCAACTGAATTCCACCGAAATCAGCGAACTGATCAAGCAGCGCATTGCTCAGTTCAATGTGGTGAGCGAAGCTCACAACGAAGGTACTATTGTTTCTGTAAGTGACGGTATCATCCGCGTACACGGCCTGGCCGATGTGATGCAGGGTGAGATGATTGCCCTGCCGGGCAACCGTTACGCTATCGCACTGAACCTCGAGCGTGACTCGGTTGGTGCAGTAGTGATGGGCCCGTACGCTGACCTCGCCGAAGGCATGAAGGTTAAATGTACTGGCCGTATTCTTGAAGTTCCAGTTGGCCGTGGCCTGCTGGGCCGTGTGGTGAACACCCTGGGTGCACCGATCGACGGTAAAGGCGCAATCGACAACGACGGCTTCTCGCCGGTTGAAGTGATTGCACCGGGCGTTATCGACCGTCAGTCAGTAGACCAGCCTGTTCAGACCGGTTACAAATCTGTCGATGCGATGATTCCAATCGGCCGTGGCCAGCGTGAGCTGATCATCGGTGACCGTCAGACCGGTAAAACCGCAATGGCAATCGACGCCATCATCAACCAGCGCGATTCAGGCATCAAGTGTGTCTACGTTGCGATTGGCCAGAAAGCGTCAACCATTTCTAACGTGGTACGTAAGCTGGAAGAACACGGCGCGTTGGCTAACACCATCGTCGTTGTGGCTTCTGCTTCTGAATCCGCTGCACTGCAATACCTGGCGCCATACGCCGGTTGCGCGATGGGTGAGTACTTCCGTGACCGCGGTGAAGATGCCCTGATCGTATACGATGACCTGTCTAAGCAGGCTGTTGCTTACCGTCAGATTTCTCTGCTGCTGCGCCGTCCACCAGGTCGTGAAGCATTCCCAGGCGACGTGTTCTATCTCCACTCTCGTCTGCTGGAGCGTGCATCACGCGTAAGCGCTGACTACGTTGAGCGTTTCACTAACGGTGCTGTGAAAGGCCAGACCGGTTCTCTGACCGCGCTGCCAATCATCGAAACTCAGGCGGGTGACGTTTCTGCGTTCGTTCCGACCAACGTAATCTCGATTACTGATGGTCAGATCTTCCTGGAATCGAACCTGTTCAACTCCGGTATTCGTCCAGCCGTTAACCCGGGTATCTCTGTATCCCGTGTTGGTGGTGCTGCACAGACCAAGATCATCAAGAAACTGTCCGGTGGTATCCGTACCGCTCTGGCACAGTATCGTGAACTGGCTGCGTTCTCTCAGTTCGCATCCGATCTGGACGATGCAACGCGTAAACAGCTGAGCCACGGTCAGAAAGTGACCGAGCTGCTGAAACAGAAACAGTATGCGCCGATGTCTGTCGCGCAACAGGGTCTGGTGCTGTTTGCTGCTGAGCGCGGCTTCCTGAACGACGTTGAACTGGCGAAAATCGGCAGCTTCGAAGCCGCTCTGCTGGCGTTCGCAGACCGCGATCACGCTGAGCTGATGGCTGAAATCAACCAAGCGGGCAACTTTAATAACGAAATCGAAGAGAAGCTGAAAGGCCTCCTCGAAACGTTTAAAGCAACCCAGTCCTGGTAATGTCTGGCGGCTTGTCTGAAAAGGCAGGCCGCAAGGCTTTGAGGAGAAGCTAATGGCCGGTGCAAAAGAAATACGTACCAAGATTGGAAGCGTAAAAAATACGCAGAAGATCACCAAAGCGATGGAAATGGTCGCCGCCTCCAAAATGCGTAAAACGCAGGAACGCATGGCGGCCAGCCGTCCGTATGCAGATACCATGCGCAAAGTGATTGGTCACCTTGCTCTCGGTAATCTGGAATACAAGCACCCTTACCTGGATGAGCGTGACGTTAAGCGCGTCGGCTACCTGGTCGTTTCGACTGACCGCGGGCTTTGTGGTGGTTTGAACATTAACCTGTTCAAAAAATTGCTGGCAGATATGAAGGGCTGGGCTGATAAAGGTGTACAGAGCGATCTGGCCGTTATCGGTTCTAAAGGCAATTCATTCTTCGGCTCTGTCGGTGGCAACATCGTGGCACAGGTCACTGGTATGGGCGACAAGCCTGCACTGTCTGATCTTATCGGCCCAGTAAAAGTGATGTTGCAGGCCTATGATGAAGGCCGCATCGACAAGCTGTATATCGTCAGCAACAAGTTTAATAACACCATGTCTCAGACTCCGACCATTACCCAACTGCTGCCGTTACCGCCAGCGGAAGGTGAAGAAGAGATGAAGGCGAAGACCTGGGATTACCTGTACGAACCCGATCCGAAAGCGCTGCTGGATACCCTGCTGCGCCGTTATGTCGAATCGCAGGTTTATCAGGGTGTGGTGGAAAACCTGGCCAGTGAGCAGGCTGCACGTATGGTGGCAATGAAAGCTGCAACCGATAACGGCGGAAACCTGATCAAAGAGCTGCAGTTGGTTTACAACAAAGCTCGTCAGGCCAGCATCACCCAGGAACTTACCGAGATCGTCTCGGGAGCCTCCGCGGTTTAACCAGGCATATATCCTGTCGCGCGAGCGCGGCCGGATATTCTCGTATTAGGTAGAGGATTCAAGATGGCAGCTGGAAAGATTGTCCAGATTATCGGCGCCGTAGTTGACGTCGAATTCCCTCAGGACGCGGTACCGCAGGTATATAGCGCGCTTGAGGTTCAAAATGGTGACGCTCGTCTGGTGCTGGAAGTTCAGCAGCAGCTGGGTGGTGGCGTGGTGCGTACCATCGCCATGGGTACTTCTGACGGCCTGAAGCGCGGTCTGCAAGTTACCGACCTGAAAAAACCGATCCAGGTACCGGTTGGTAAAGCAACCCTCGGACGTATCATGAACGTATTGGGCGAACCAATCGACATGAAAGGCGACCTGCAGAATGACGACGGCACCACTGTAGAGGTTTCCTCTATTCACCGTGCTGCGCCTTCTTATGAAGATCAGTCTAACTCGCAAGAGCTGCTGGAAACCGGCATCAAGGTTATCGACCTGATGTGTCCGTTCGCTAAGGGCGGTAAAGTCGGTCTGTTCGGTGGTGCGGGTGTAGGTAAAACCGTAAACATGATGGAGCTGATCCGTAACATCGCGGCTGAGCACTCAGGTTACTCGGTATTTGCTGGTGTGGGTGAACGTACTCGTGAGGGTAACGACTTCTACCACGAAATGACTGACTCCAACGTTATCGATAAAGTAGCGCTGGTGTATGGCCAGATGAACGAGCCGCCGGGTAACCGTCTGCGCGTAGCACTGACCGGTCTGACCATGGCGGAGAAATTCCGTGATGAAGGCCGTGACGTTCTGCTGTTCATCGACAACATCTACCGTTACACCCTGGCCGGTACTGAAGTATCAGCACTGCTGGGTCGTATGCCATCTGCGGTAGGCTACCAGCCAACGCTGGCAGAAGAGATGGGTGTGTTGCAGGAGCGTATTACCTCCACCAAGACCGGTTCAATCACCTCTGTTCAGGCCGTTTACGTTCCTGCGGATGACTTGACTGACCCGTCACCAGCAACCACCTTTGCTCACTTAGACTCAACCGTTACGCTGAGCCGTCAGATCGCCTCTCTGGGTATCTACCCAGCCGTTGACCCGCTGGATTCAACCAGCCGTCAGCTGGATCCACTGATCGTGGGTCAGGAGCACTACGACGTTGCGCGTGGCGTGCAGTCTCTGCTGCAGCGTTACCAGGAACTGAAAGACATCATCGCCATCCTGGGTATGGACGAGCTGTCTGAAGAAGACAAACTGTTGGTGGCACGTGCGCGTAAGATTCAGCGCTTCCTGTCTCAGCCGTTCTTCGTTGCTGAAGTCTTCACCGGTTCTCCAGGTAAGTACGTGACCCTGAAAGACACGATTCGTGGCTTCAAAGGCATCATGGAAGGCGAATTCGACCACCTGCCAGAGCAGGCGTTCTACATGGTCGGCGCTATCGAAGAAGCTGTAGAAAAAGCGAAGAAACTGTAATAACGGTTTCCCAGGAGGAATAGTATGGCTATGACTTATCATCTGGACGTTGTCAGCGCGGAGCAACAAATGTTCTCCGGTCTGGTTGAGCGCATCCAGGTGTCAGGTAGCGAAGGTGAGCTGGGTATTTACCCAGGCCACGCCCCGCTGCTGACAGCCATCAAGCCTGGTATGATTCGCATCGTGAAACAGCACGGCGAAGAGGAGTATATCTACCTCTCTGGCGGCGTGCTGGAAGTACAGCCGGGCAGCACGACCGTTCTGGCCGACACCGCGATTCGCGGTGAAGACCTCGACGAAGCGCGCGCGCTGGAAGCGAAACGTAAAGCAGAAGAGCACATGAACAGCAGCCACGGTGATGTGGACTATGCTCAGGCCTCTGCGGAACTGGCGAAAGCTATCGCGAAACTGCGTGTAATCGAGCTGACCAAGAAAGCGATGTAATCAGGCTTTATGCGTCACGAAATGCCAGCCCATTGGGTTGGCATTTTTTTGCGCGCGATAAATCATCCTGCTTTGGGGGAGGACGATGTTGTCTTGCTCTGCCAGATTTCATCGGCAAAATGCATCGCGTGATGCCCAGGCCGGCACTGGTTTTATCTCCAATCAGCCTTTCATCTTTATCCGCTAATTTCGGTCCGAGAAAAATGTAGTAATCTCAGAGGTAAACCTTACACTTTCGAAAGTTAAATTGAGTCTGGATAGTTATGTCTACAAGCGCGATGAGTGTGGTGATCCTGGCCGCTGGCAAAGGCACCCGAATGTATTCCGATCTGCCCAAAGTACTGCACACCCTGGCAGGCAAACCGATGGTTCAGCATGTGATCGATGCCGCGACCGGTCTGGGTGCCCAGCAGGTGCATTTGGTGTACGGTCACGGCGGCGATCTGCTGCAAGATAAACTGGCCCACAACACCCTGAACTGGGTACTGCAGGCTGAACAGCTCGGTACCGGCCATGCAATGCAGCAGGCAGCACCTTTCTTTGCCGATGACGAAGACATCCTGATGCTGTACGGCGACGTACCGCTAATCTCCCAAGCGACATTGCAACGTCTGCGTGATGCCAAGCCTGAGGGCGGTATCGGTTTGCTGACGGTCGTACTCGATAATCCAACCGGTTATGGCCGCATTGTGCGTGAGAATGGCACGGTGACCGGCATTGTTGAGCAGAAAGATGCCTCAGCCGAACAGCTGAAAATCCCTGAGATCAACACCGGTATTTTGGTTGCTAATGGCGAAGACTTAAAACGTTGGCTGGCACAGCTGAATAACAATAATGCGCAGGGTGAATTCTATATCACCGATATCATTGCCATGGCTCACCAGGAAGGTCGCGTGATCAACGCGGTACATCCTGCGCGTATCAGTGAGACCGATGGTGTGAATAACCGCCTGCAACTGGCCACGCTGGAGCGTGCCTATCAGAGCGAGCAGGCAGAACAACTGCTGCTGGCGGGCGTCATGCTGCGCGATCCCGCGCGTTTCGACCTGCGCGGTTCGCTGCAACATGGGCGTGATGTCGAGATCGATACCAACGTTATCATTGAAGGCACCGTGACATTGGGCGACCGCGTCAAAATTGGCGCTGGGTGCATCATCAAAAACAGCGTTATTGGTGATGATTGTGAAATCAGCCCTTATTCAGTCCTCGAAGATGCCACCTTAGCCGCTGCCTGCACCGTTGGGCCATTCGCGCGTCTGCGTCCTGGCAGCGAGTTGGCGGAAGAGGCACATGTCGGCAATTTCGTTGAGATGAAAAAGGCCATCTTGGGCAAAGGTTCCAAAGCGGGTCATCTTTCGTATCTTGGCGACGCAGAAATTGGCGCGGGCGTAAACATCGGGGCTGGCACCATTACCTGTAACTACGATGGCGCGAATAAATCGAAAACCATTATCGGCGACAACGTGTTTGTCGGCTCCGATACCCAGTTGGTGGCCCCGGTCACCGTCGCGGCTGGCGCGACCATCGCGGCAGGTACCACGGTAATGAAAGATGTCACCGCCGCCGATTTGGTCTACAACCGCAAAGAACAGAATCAGAAGTCTGGCTGGCAGCGGCCGGTTAAGAAAAATAAATTTTAAGGGTCGGCAAAGATCGGCCCATGAAAAAAACTACCCGAAATCATTCGAGTTTCTGAAAGGCGGCAAGCGCGAGTCCTCAGGAGCTGACTGAAGTCAGTGACTGAGGTGAATGCGCGTAGCCAACGCACCTGAAATTTGATGTATGAAGGGTAGATCCCCCACTCTCTACAAGGCTCGGGGAATAATCAGGTCAGAAGACAACGCAATGGCCGAAAGCCATGAAGTCAGGAAACTATTATGTGTGGAATTGTTGGTGCAGTAGCGCAGCGTGACATCGCAGAAATTCTGCTGGAAGGTCTGCGTCGTCTTGAGTATCGCGGTTATGACTCAGCGGGTCTGGCCGTTGTCGATCGCCAGGGACATATGACGCGTCTGCGTCGTCTTGGCAAAGTGGCTAATCTGGCCGAGGCCGCAGAGCAGCAGCCACTAATTGGTGGCACTGGTATTGCTCATACGCGTTGGGCAACCCACGGTGAGCCATCAGAAGCCAATGCGCATCCGCATGTCTCTGAGCACATCATCATTGTGCATAACGGCATCATTGAGAACCATGAGCCATTGCGTGCGCAGATGATCGAACGCGGTTACCAGTTTGCCTCAGAAACGGACACCGAAGTGGTGGCGCATCTGGTGCACTGGGAGCAGAAGCAGGGCGGCACATTGCGTGAAGTGGTACTGCGCGTGATCCCGCAACTGCGCGGTGCTTATGGCATGGTGATCATGGACAGCCGCGATCCATCCGTGCTGGTGGCTGCGCGTTCAGGTAGCCCGCTGGTGATTGGCCGTGGCGTGGGTGAAAACTTCATTGCTTCTGACCAACTGGCGCTGCTGCCGGTGACCCGCCGCTTTATGTACCTGGAAGAGGGCGATATCGCCGAGATTACGCGCCGTGAAGTCACCATCATCGATCGTGATGGCAAGCCAGCCAAACGCGCGGAAATCGAATCCACGGCGCAGTACGATGCTGGTGATAAAGGTGCCTATCGTCACTACATGCAGAAAGAGATCTATGAGCAGCCGAACGCGATTAAAAACACCATCACTGGTCGTTTTAATCATGGGCAGATCGATCTCAGCGAACTGGGTGCCAATGCCGAAACCTTGCTGAGCAAGGTTGAGCACATCCAGATTATCGCCTGCGGTACCTCGTATAACTCCGGGATGGTGTCGCGCTACTGGTTTGAGTCGCTGGCCAACATTCCTTGCGATGTGGAAATCGCCTCCGAATTCCGCTATCGCAAATCCGCTGTGCGTAAAAACAGTCTGCTGATCACCTTGTCGCAATCGGGTGAAACCGCCGATACGCTGGCCGCGCTGCGCTTGTCGAAAGAGCTGGGTTATCTCGGTTCGCTGGCCATCTGTAACGTTGCCGGCTCTTCGCTGGTGCGTGAATCCGATCTGGCGCTGATGACCAAAGCCGGCACCGAAATTGGTGTGGCCTCAACGAAAGCCTTCACCACGCAGTTGGTAGTGTTGCTGATGCTGGTGGCAAAACTGGGTCGTCTGCGTGGCATGAAGCCAGAAACCGAGCACGAAATTGTGCATGCGCTGCAGGCATTGCCAAGCCGCATTGAGCAGATGTTGGCGCAGGATAAAGTGATTGAAAGCCTGGCTGAAGGTTTCTCTGACAAGCATCATGCGTTGTTCCTGGGCCGTGGCGATCAGTATCCGATTGCGATGGAAGGCGCGCTGAAGCTGAAAGAGATCTCCTATATTCACGCAGAAGCCTACGCCGCCGGAGAGCTGAAACACGGCCCGCTGGCGCTGATTGATGCCGATATGCCGGTGATCGTCGTTGCGCCGAATAACGAGCTGCTGGAGAAGCTGAAATCGAACATTGAAGAGGTGCGCGCGCGCGGCGGTTTGCTGTATGTATTTGCCGATCAGGATGCGGGTTTCACCGACAGCGAGGGCATGAAAATCATCTCACTGCCACACGTCGAAGAGGTGATAGCACCGATCTTCTATACCGTGCCGTTGCAGCTGCTTTCGTATCATGTTGCGCTGATTAAAGGCACCGACGTTGACCAGCCCCGTAACCTGGCAAAATCGGTTACTGTTGAATAATCTATAAAAAGGGCGGGCCTGCAACGGGTCCGCTTGCTTTTTAAACGGTGTCATATAACTGTCATATTTCGTACATTTCACTGTCATCAAACTGTCCTATTTTCCCTCCAGCAGCAATCACTGACTCCAACTAAAATGGCATTGAGCCTGATTTTTTTAAATCCCCTGGAGGGAACATGACACTGATGCGTACATCCGTAGCCCGAATCCTCGCCGCCACCTTCGCAGTAAGCGCGGTATCTGCTTTTGCAGCCACCGACCTGACTGGCGCTGGCGGTACATTCCCGGCACCGGTTTATGCCAAGTGGGCAGCAGAGTATCAGCAAGCCACCGGTAGCAAAATCAACTATCAGGGTATTGGTTCTTCAGGCGGCGTTAAGCAAATCATCGCTAAAACCGTCGATTTCGGTGCGTCTGATGCGCCGTTAAGTGATGCCGATTTGGAAAAAAATGGTCTGTTCCAGTTCCCTACCGTTATCGGTGGCGTGGTACTGGCCGTTAACATCCCAGGCGTGAAATCAGGTGAACTGACGCTGGACGGCAAAACCGTTGGCGATATCTACCTGGGTAACATCAAAAAGTGGAACGACCCGGCGATCACTAAACTGAACCCAGGCGTGAAACTGCCAGACACCAACATCAACGTGGTTCGCCGCGCAGATGGTTCAGGTACCTCTTTCGTGTTCACCAGCTACCTGTCTAAAGTCAACGCAGACTGGAACAGCAAAATTGGTAAAGGCAACACCGTTAACTGGCCAACCGGTCTGGGCGGTAAAGGTAACGACGGCGTTGCAGCCTTCGTACAGCGTCTGCCTGGTTCAATCGGCTACGTTGAGTATGCTTACGCTAAGCAGAACAACCTGACCTACACCAAACTAATGGATGCAGATGGCAAGCCAGTTGCGCCAAGCGAAACCAGCTTCTCAAACTCTGCTAAAGGCGCAGACTGGAGCAAATCTTTCGCTCAGGACCTGACCTTCCAGAAAGGTGCAGATGCATGGCCAATCTCTTCTACCACCTTCATCCTGATCTACAAAGAGCAGGCTGATGCGGCTAAAGGTGCTGAAGTGATGAAGTTCTTCGACTGGGCTTACAAAGGCGGCAGCAAAACTGCAACCGCACTGGATTACGCTGCGCTGCCAGAAAGCGTTGCTAACCAGATTCGTACTGCCTGGAAAGCGAACATCAAAGACAGCTCAGGCAAAGCGATTTACAAGTAAGCGAATGACCCGGTCAGTCTCCCCTGACTGACCAACCCGATGGGCGGCATGGTATGCCGCCCTGAACTTCCTCTGAGAACCGAGAAACTTATGGCTGCCACTAAGCCGACGTTCAAAGCCCCAGGTAAACAAGGTGACATGATTTTCGGCGCGCTGGTGAAACTTTCCGCGCTTATCGTGTTGTTGTTGATGGGTGGCATTATCGTCTCCCTGATTTTCTCCTCCTGGCCAAGCATCCAAAAATTTGGTTTTTCCTTCTTATGGACCAAAACCTGGGATGCGCCAAACGAACAATTTGGTGCGCTGGTACCGATCTACGGCACCCTCGTCACCTCCATCATTGCCTTAATCATCGCTGTGCCGGTGAGCTTTGGCATTGCGCTATTCCTGACGGAACTGGCACCTAACTGGTTGCGTCGCCCGCTGGGTACCGCAATTGAGTTGCTGGCCGCGATCCCGAGTATCGTTTACGGCATGTGGGGCCTGTTTATCTTCGCCCCGCTGTTCGCTGAGTACTTCCAGACACCGGTCGGCAACGTTATGTCGAACATTCCGATTGTCGGCACCCTGTTCTCAGGCCCGGCTTTTGGTATCGGTATTCTGGCCGCTGGCGTGATCCTCGCCATCATGATCATTCCGTACATTGCATCGGTCATGCGTGATGTGTTTGAGCAGACGCCAGTGATGATGAAAGAGTCCGCCTACGGTATTGGTTGCACCACGTGGGAAGTGATCTGGCGCATCGTGCTGCCGTTCACCAAAAACGGTGTAATCGGTGGTGTGATGCTAGGCCTGGGTCGTGCACTGGGTGAAACCATGGCGGTGACCTTCATCATCGGTAACACCTACCAGCTCGACAGCGCCTCGCTGTTTATGCCGGGCAACAGTATCACCTCCGCGCTGGCGAACGAATTCGCTGAAGCTGAATCCGGTGTGCATGTGGCGGCATTGATGGAACTGGGTCTGATTCTGTTCGTGATTACCTTTATCGTACTGGCCATCTCCAAACTGATGATCCTGCGCCTGGCGAAGAGTGAAGGAGCCCGTTCATGACCGCTATCGAAATGCATGCTCGTGCTGAGCTGGAAGCCTCGCGCCGTAAAATGCAGGCACGACGCAGCGCTAAAAATAAAGTGGCACTGACGCTGTCGATGCTGACCATGGCCTTTGGCCTGTTCTGGCTGGTGTGGATTCTGTTCACTACCGTCACCAAAGGCATTGATGGTCTGAGCTGGTCACTGTTCACTGAATCAACCCCGCCACCGAACACCGCAGGCGGTGGTTTAGCCAACGCCCTGGCGGGCAGTGGGTTACTCATTCTGTGGTCAACGGTGTTCGGTACACCGCTGGGCATCATGGCCGGTATTTATCTTGCCGAATATGGCCGTAAGCACTGGCTGGCGGAAGTGATTCGCTTCATCAACGACATCCTGTTGTCAGCACCGTCGATTGTGGTGGGCCTGTTCGTCTATACCATCGTGGTGGCACAGATGCAGCACTTCTCTGGCTGGGCGGGTGTGGTGGCGCTGGCGCTGTTGCAGATTCCTATCGTGATTCGTACCTCAGAAAACATGCTGCGTCTGGTACCAGACAGCATGCGTGAAGCGGCTTATGCACTGGGTACGCCGAAGTGGAAGATGATTTCGGCCATTACGCTGAAAGCTTCAGTCTCCGGCATTATTACCGGTGTCCTGCTGGCCGTGGCACGTATCGCGGGCGAAACCGCACCGCTGCTGTTTACTGCGCTGTCGAACCAGTTCTGGAGTACCGACATGATGCAGCCGATCGCGAACCTGCCGGTGACGATTTTCAAATTCGCCATGAGCCCATTTGCCGAGTGGCAAAGCCTGGCATGGGCGGGTGTGTTGATCATTACCCTGTGCGTGCTGCTGCTGAACATTGTCGCGCGAGTGGTTTTCGCCAAGGGCAAACATTAATTTCCCGGCGCGGCTTCGGCGGCGCTGCACATGAGAGATGAGCAATGAGTATGGCAACAACTTCTGCCGGTAAAATTCAGGTTCGCAATCTGAACTTCTATTACGGAAAGTTTCACGCTCTGAAGAACATTAACCTGGATATCGCGAAGAACCAGGTCACCGCCTTCATCGGACCATCAGGTTGTGGTAAATCCACCCTGCTGCGCACCTTCAACAAAATGTACTCGCTCTACCCTGAGCAGCGTGCTGAAGGTGACATTCTGCTGGATGGCGACAATATTCTGGCTTCCCATCAGGATATCGCCCTGCTGCGCGCACGCGTTGGCATGGTGTTCCAGAAGCCAACGCCGTTCCCGATGTCGATTTATGACAACATCGCGTTTGGCGTGCGTCTGTTTGAAAAGCTGTCACGTGCCGATATGGACGAGCGTGTGCAGTGGGCGCTGACCAAAGCCGCGCTGTGGAATGAAACCAAAGACAAGCTGCATCAGAGCGGTTACAGTCTCTCCGGCGGTCAGCAGCAGCGTCTGTGCATCGCACGCGGTATCGCGATTCGCCCGGAAGTGCTGTTGCTGGATGAGCCATGCTCAGCCCTCGACCCGATCTCTACCGGTCGTATTGAAGAGCTGATCACCGAGCTGAAGCAGGATTACACCGTGGTGATCGTGACGCACAACATGCAGCAGGCCGCGCGTTGTTCTGACCATACCGCTTTCATGTATCTGGGCGAGCTGATCGAATTCAGCGACACCGATACACTGTTTACCAAGCCCGCGCAGAAGCAGACCGAAGATTACATCACCGGTCGTTACGGCTGATTCAGGAGACGCACATGGACAATTTGAATCTGAACAAACACATCTCCGGTCAGTTCAACGCGGAGCTGGAACACATTCGCACCCAGGTGATGATCATGGGTGGCATGGTTGAGCAGCAGCTTACCGATGCCATTACCGCGATGCACAACCAGGATGGCGAGCTGGCACGTCGCGTGATCGACGGTGATCAGAAGGTCAACATGATGGAAGTGGAGATTGATGAAGCCTGCGTGCGCATCATCGCCAAACGTCAACCTACCGCCAGCGACTTGCGTCTGGTGATGGCAATCATCAAGACCATCTCTGAGCTGGAACGTATCGGTGACGTCGCTGAGAAAATCAGCCGCACGGCGCTGGAGAAGTTCAGCCAGCAGCACCTGCCTCTGCTGGTGAGTCTGGAGTCTCTGGGTCGCCACACCGTGCAGATGCTGCATGACGTGCTGGATGCCTTCGCGCGTATGGATCTGAATGAAGCCATTAAGATCTATCGTGAAGATAAGAAGGTCGACAAAGAGTACGAAGGCATTGTGCGTCAGCTGATGACCTACATGATGGAAGATCCCCGCACCATCCCAAGTGTACTGACGGCGCTGTTCTGTGCCCGCGCCATCGAGCGTATCGGTGACCGTTGCCAGAACATCTGCGAAATTATCTTCTATTTCGTTAAAGGTCAGGATTTCCGTCACGTTGGCGGCGACAAGCTGGATGAACTGCTGTCAGGTGACGACGGCAGCAATAAACCCTCTTAATTGCCGTTTCGGCTGCCTGTTGCCACTGTGGCAAACAGGCAGCCATCTTCATTTCTGATTGGTCTCCGCGATTCCCTCTCTTTATACTTGGCGCACTTTTTTCTGCCAGGTGCTGTTAAATGTCTTCCCCAATAACGAAAAAAAACGCCGTGACGCCGGCAAAAGCGATGGTTGCTGCCATTAGTGGCTATGCGATGGACGGCTTCGATCTGTTAATTCTGGGCTTTATGTTACCGGCGATCAGCGTCTCGCTGGCGCTCGATCCCTCTCAGGCCGGTTCGCTGGTCACCTGGACGCTGATCGGCGCGGTGATCGGTGGCATTGTGTTTGGTCATCTCAGCGATCGCTATGGTCGTATCCGTATTCTTACCGTGACGATCCTGATGTTCTCCATCTTCACCGGGCTGTGCGCGGTGGCGCAGGGCTACTGGGATCTGTTGGCCTATCGCACGCTGGCGGGCGTGGGCTTAGGCGGTGAGTTTGGTATTGGCATGGCGCTGATTGCGGAAGCCTGGCCGAAGGAGAAGCGTAATCGCGCCTCGGCATGGGTCGGCATCGGCTGGCAGCTCGGTGTGCTGCTGGCGGCGTTTATTACTCCGCCGCTACTGAGTGTGATCGGCTGGCGCGGCATGTTCCTGGTGGGCCTGTTGCCTGCACTGGTGTCGTTTGTGATTCGCCGTAGCATGGGCGAGCCGGAAGGCTTCACGCGTCACGTTGAGAAGACGCCGCAGCTGTCATTCGCCGCGCGCATCAAATTGCTGTTCGCCGACCGCGCCACCAGTAAAGCCAGCCTCGGGATTTTCATCCTCTGCTCAGTGCAGAACTTCGGTTATTACGGTCTGATGATCTGGATGCCAAGTTACCTCTCATCCAGCTTTGGTTTTAGCCTGACCAAATCCGGCTTGTGGACGGCGGTGACCGTGGTCGGTATGACCTTTGGTATCTGGCTGTTTGGCGTATTGGCCGATCGCTTCGCGCGCTGGAAGATTTTCCTGCTGTACCAGTTTGGCGCGGTGGTGATGGTGGTGGTGTATGCGCAGCTGCGCGATCCTACTGTGATGTTGTTCACTGGTGCGATCATGGGGATGTTTGTGAATGGCATGATTGGCGGCTACGGTGCGCTGATCTCGGACACCTTCCCACCGCAGGCGCGCGCCACTGCGCAGAACGTGTTGTTCAACCTTGGACGCGGTGTCGGCGGTTTTGGTCCGCTGGTGATTGGCCTGCTGGCGGCGCAAATCTCGTTTACCGCGGCGATCACGCTGCTGGCGCTGATTTACCTGCTGGATATTGTTGCCACCCTGTTCCTGCTGCCGAAGAAGCAGAGCAACGAGGATTCACTGGGCGCGATTGGCTAAGGCGTTTAGGTTACCTGGTGCGCATAAATGCGCACCCTATTAGATCTGCGAACAGATCAAAATCGCACATCGGCCTCTGTAGAGGCAGCACCAGGTTCCACCGGGCACAGAGGTAACAGATCAGACCGACCACAGAGGTAACACTTTTGGGGTCAGTCGATTTGCATCCTGCATTGCCCGGACATCGTGCGCCGGTTTCTGCAGGGGCGACATTCATGACGCCCTGGGTTTACACCAAATCCCAACCCCGTGCGCGCCACAGTGCGGGCAGTTGCGTCATATCATCAAAGCGCGTCACCAGCGGATGATCCAACTCCGGATTGTGCGCATCAGCGCAGTAGTAAAATACCGGAATGCCCGCCGCGATCCCCGCACGCGCACCGGCTTCTGAATCATCCACCAGAATGCACTTCTCAATCGGCACCTGCATTTGCTCCGCCGCGTGATACATCAACTCGGGATCGGGCTTCCAGTGGTTAATGTCATAACCGCTGTACAGCCGACCTTCGAGGTATGGCAGCATGCCGGTTAAACCCAGCGAGTGCTGCATCTTCTTCACTGTCCCGTTCGAGACCACGCACATCGGCACTTTCACGCTTTCCACCAGCGCTTTGGCACCGGCAATCGGCTTTAGGTCGAGGTCAAACAGGCGGGCGACATCAGCACGATACGCCGTTTCGAACTCGTCTAACGGCACCTCTTTCTGATGCTGCGCCAGTACATCCCGCACGATGTCATAGAGCTTTACCCCTTTGTACTGCTCAAACATCTGCTGCAAAGAGAGCTCAATACCGTATTGGGCAAAGGTGTTGACGTAGGATTGCGTACAGATCACTTCACTGTCGACCAGCGTACCGTCGCAATCGAAAAACACACATTCAACTGACATCGCACATCATCCTTTTATTAAACAGCCAGCTGACACTCTAGCGCACTGAGCGTAGAAAGCGACCCCAGCAACCGTTTGCGAATAATCAGTGTTTTGCTGCGCTAAAATCTATAGGATACGCGGCGATAAATTTTTTTCCGGGACAGTTGAATGAACAATCAGGGCTTGTTGCAGCGCATCTTTAAGCTGCAGGAACACGGCACAACCGCGCGCACCGAAGTGATCGCCGGTTTCACGACTTTCCTGACGATGGTGTATATCGTCTTTGTAAACCCGCAAATTCTGGGCGCCGCAGGCATGGATACTCAGGCGGTGTTTGTCACCACCTGTTTGATAGCGGCCTTTGGTAGCATCCTGATGGGGCTGGTGGCGAACTTGCCGGTCGCGCTGGCACCGGCGATGGGGCTGAACGCCTTCTTCGCGTTTGTGGTGGTCGGCGCGATGGGTTATTCATGGCAGGTTGGTATGGGCGCGATCTTCTGGGGCGCACTGGGTCTGCTGATCCTCACGCTGTTGCGTGTGCGCTACTGGATGATTGCTAATATCCCGATGAGTCTGCGCGTCGGCATCACCGCCGGTATCGGCCTGTTTATCGCCATGATGGGCCTGAAAAACGCCGGTATCATCGTGCCGAATGCCGACACCATTGTGACGGTCGGGAACCTGACCTCGCATAGCGTACTGCTGGGGGCGCTGGGCTTCTTCATTATCGCGATTCTGGCCTCACGCAATATCCACGCGGCGGTGCTGGTATCGATTGTGGTCACCACGGCGATTGGCTTAGCCATTGGCGATGTGAAATTCAGCGGTGTGTTTGCCGCGCCGCCGGCAGTGACATCGGTGGTGGGTCAGGTCGATATTAAAGGGGCGTTCAACATCGGCATGGCGGGAGTGATCTTCTCCTTTATGCTGGTCAACCTGTTCGACTCTTCCGGCACGCTGATCGGTGTCACCGATAAGGCCGGATTGACCGATGAAAAGGGCACTTTCCCGCGTATGAAGCAGGCGCTGTATGTTGATAGCATCAGCTCGGTGACCGGTTCGCTCATCGGCACCTCTTCAGTGACGGCGTATATCGAAAGCTCTTCCGGCGTGGCGATTGGTGGCCGTACCGGCTTGATGGCGGTCATCACCGGGATTCTGTTCCTGCTGGTGATGTTCCTGTCACCCCTGGCCGCGATGGTGCCTTCTTATGCGGCAGCAGGTGCGCTGATCTATGTGGGAGTCTTGATGACGGCGTCACTGTCACGCGTGCGCTGGGACGATCTCACCGAAGCGGTCCCGGCGTTTGTCACGGCGGCGATGATGCCATTCAGCTTCTCGATCACCGAAGGTATCGCGCTGGGCTTCATCTCGTACTGTGTGATGAAGCTTGGCACAGGACGCTGGCGTGAAATCAGCCCGTGCGTGGTGATTGTTGCCCTGCTGTTTGTGCTAAAAATCGCGTTTATCGACGCGCACTAAAAACAACAGGCCGCGATTGCGGCCTGTTTTGTTAGAGATGTCCGATTTCCTGGGGGGTGGGAGTGAGGCTGGTCAGACGCAGCGAGCGCGGGCCAATATTCGGTTTGCTCATTTCAACGTCGCGCAATGGCTGCCATTGCTGTTGTGCATCAATCTCCCACAGGCATAAGCGCTCAGTGCCCGGAGAGAGCGCGCACGACCACACCAGCATCGGCTCGGCATCACAGACCGCCTGAATATCCGGAAATACGCTGGAGCGCAGACGGCCGGCAGCAGGGTGCAACTGCAGCGAACCGGCACCGTTCTCACTTTCACCGGTTAATTTGAGGATGCTCTGGCGCAGCGTCCAGATTTGCGTCACCGCTTCCATAAAATCCTGCTGCGCGTTGATCCACGCTTTCTCACCCGATGAGAGATCCTGCGTGAGCGTGTCCTGCGTCTGACGGCTGTGGGCGCGGACAATCTCCATATCCAACCCCGCACGTCCGCCTTCTTCCGCCAGCAGCACACCGACCATATTACCGGCGTACGCAATGCTGAAGTCAGGGAGGTTGGGATCGGCAAAGCAAGGGCGTCCGCTGCTGGTGGTGATGAGCGGCGGCAGTTCACGAATGCCATAGACGCGCAGCATCAGCTGAGCCAGCAATTCGCGTGCGGCGAGAAAACGGCTACGGCGCTTGTCAGGGAAGCGCTCGGCGCTGTTAATCACATCCTGTGGAACCCGAAACAGCTCTGAAGAGAGCGGCGAGTTACCCATCCAACGTACAAAATGACTAGCCATCTGTCGCTCCGTGAAAATGGTCAGATAATCATCAGCGCTATTGTAGGAATTTTCTCAGAGGTTTGCATCCGGCATAACATGGAATGACCAAAAATCAGATAAGACCGAAGCGGCGGCTAATCCCATCAGTTGAATTTGCATATAACGCTTTTGCTGATTTTGCGCGGATAGGGTGCCGTAAAGTCTGAGGTAGTGTAGGATTTGGGCAACCAAAAGCACATCTAAGTGCGTGAACAATCCACCTCAAGATAATCGTGCCCATCGCAGCAGCATGCACGTCGGAGTTTTTTTATGTCAGTAACTTCACTTACTCGCCAGGAATCAATCTCACTTGATGAATTTCGTCATGGTATGCGCCGCCTGACCGCAGGCGTTTCTTTAGTGACCACTGAGTTTCAGGGCGAAAAGCTGGGTCTGATTGCGACCTCCGTTAGCTCACTGGCTGCTGAGCCGCCAAGCTTGCTGGTGTGTGTTAACCGTAGTGCATCCAGCCACGACGCATTTGTGAATGCTGGCCATTTCGCTGTGAACGTCTTGCGAGAACAGCATGACGATTTATGCGCGCAGTTCAGTCAGTCTGCACGTCGCGCAGAACGCTTCCAGAGCGGTGAGTGGCAAACGCTGAACACCGGTGCACCGGTGCTGGCTGATGCATTGGTGAGTTTTGACTGCCAGCTGGAGAAAGTGGTGGAGTGGAATACGCACAGCGTGCTGCTGGCGCGCATCGTTGGCATTTCACTGCCAGGTGAAGCGGCGGAGCCGATGGTCTATTTCAACAGCGGTTTTCACTCGCTGGGTTAATGTGAGTGACAGGCGTCGCGCAATGCCCGACGCCTGGAATCAATCAGGCAAATTTGCAGGCTTCATCAAAGCCGAGACGCGGTAAACGCGCATGCAGTTTGCTGGCTTCGCCATAGCCCAGATTAATCAGTAAATTCACCTGCCATTTGCTTTCGCTAAAGAAGGCTTCATTGACTTTTGACGGGTCAAAACCGGACATCGGGCCGGCATCCAGCCCCAGCGAACGCGCCGCCAGAATTAAATATCCTGCCTGCAGGCTGCTATTGCGGAAAGCCGTCTCTTTAGCCAAATCCGGGCTGCTGGTGAACCAGCTACGCGCATCACCGTGCGGGAAGAGTTTGGGCAGCGCTTCATAGAACTCAGGATCCCACGCCACGATCACCGTTGCCGGTGCTGCCATGGTTTTGTCCACGTTGCCGGAGGAGAGCGCAGGTTTCAGCTTCTCTTTGCCTTCCTGCGAAGTGACAAACACGAACCGTCCTGGTGAACAGTTGGCTGAAGTCGGGCCGAGCGCGGTCAGGCTATAGAGTTGCTGCAGCACTTCGTGAGAAATCGGTTTGTCCTGCCAGTAGCTGTGGGTGCGAGCGTCATTGAACAGCGCGTTCAGCGCCACGCTGTCGAGCGGTGTACTCATGTTTCTCTCCTGTTCAGGCAGCAACTTGCGCCTAATGTTTAGCATGAATCGTGGGTGAGGCCGATACGCTTTAGCACGGGCCAGCGATCGTTATACTGCAAAGGAGAGGGGGTGCCAAATAACAAAGACGCATGTTTCCCCCAACCAAACAATGATGGGGGAAACAGGGTAAAGACTACTTACCAATACAGAAGCTGGAGAAAATCCTGCCGAGCAGGTCGTCGGAGGTGAACTCACCGGTGATCTCGCTCAGTGCTTGCTGCGCCAGACGCAGCTCTTCCGCCAGCAGTTCACCGGCCCATGCACCCAGCAGCTGGTCTTTGCCCTGCTGTAAGTGAGTGGCAGCTAACTCCAGCGCCTGCAGATGGCGTCGGCGTGCCAGGAAGCCACCTTCCATATTGCCAGAGAAGCCCATGCTCTGTTTCAGATGGTCGCGCAGTGCATCCACGCCTTCCCCCGTCCGCGCAGAGAGACGAATCAGTGAGTGATCATTCACTTCTGTCAGACCCAGCACTTCCCCGGTCATATCGGCTTTGTTACGCACCACAGTAATCGGCAGTTGTGGCGGTAAACGTGCCACGAAATCGGGCCAGATAGCAGCGGCTTCGGTGGCGTCGGTGGTGGTGCCATCCACCATAAACAGCACGCGATCGGCTTGCTCGATTTCCTGCCAGGCGCGTTCAATTCCAATTCGCTCAACTTCATCACTGGCTTCACGCAGCCCCGCAGTATCGATGATGTGCAGCGGCATGCCGTCGATATGAATATGCTCACGCAGCACGTCACGCGTGGTGCCAGCGATATCGGTGACAATCGCGGCTTCACGACCGGCGAGGGCATTCAGCAAGCTGGATTTACCGGCATTAGGACGACCAGCAATCACCACTTTCATTCCTTCGCGCAGCAGGCTGCCCTGACGCGCTTCGGCGCGCACGTTATCAAGATCGCCGATCACCGCATTAAGCTGACCTTCGATTTTGCCGTCAGACAGAAAATCGATCTCCTCATCCGGGAAGTCGATAGCGGCCTCCACGTAGATGCGCAGGTGAGTGAGTGCTTCCACGAGTGTATTGATGCGCAGGGAAAATGCGCCTTGCAGTGAATTCACGGCGGAACGCGCGGCCTGCTCTGAACTGGCGTCGATCAGGTCGGCGATCGCTTCCGCCTGCGCCAGATCGAGTTTGTCGTTGAGGAACGCACGTTCGGAGAATTCACCCGGCTGAGCGATGCGTACACCCGACAGCGCCACGATGCGTTTCAGCAGCAGATCCAGAATCACCGGGCCGCCGTGACCCTGAAGCTCCAGCACATCTTCGCCGGTGAAAGAGTGGGGGCCTGGAAACCACAGCGCAATCCCTTGATCCAGCACGCTGCCATCCGCATCGCTGAATGGCAAGTAGTCGGCATAACGCGGTTTCGGCAATTTGCCGAGCACGGCTTGCGCGACGTCAGCGGCTTTGGCGCCGGAAATACGCAGAATGCCGACGCCGCCACGGCCGGGAGGTGTCGCCTGGGCAACGATAGTATCGCTGTGGCTCATGATTCTCTCTCTTACCCGTCATACTTCAAGCTGCAGCGGCGTTGGCTGCGCTCGAATTATTCAGGGTACAAATTTTGAAAAAAAACAGGGCGACATAAATGCCGCCCCTTGAGTATACGCTGCTGCTGTTGCAGTCAGACGTTACGCTTTCTTCTTGTCGCGGCTGTGCAGACCACGTTTTTCCAGCCCGCGATAAATCAGCTGCTGCTGGAGGATGGTCACCAGGTTACTGACGATGTAGTACAGCACCAGACCCGCAGGGAACCACAGGAAGAACACGGTAAAGATAACCGGCATGTAGGTCATGATCTTCTGCTGCATCGGATCGGTCACGGTGGTCGGTGACATCTTCTGGATGAAGAACATGGTGATACCCATGATAACCGGCAGAATGTAGTACGGATCCTGCGCGGAAAGGTCATGAATCCACAGAATGAACGGTGCATGACGCAGTTCAATCGAACCTGACAGCATGTAGTACAAGGCCAGGAAGATAGGCATCTGGATAACCAGCGGCAAGCAGCCACCCAGCGGGTTCACTTTCTCTGCTTTGTACAGCGCCATCATTTCCTGGCTCTGCTTCTGCTTGTCATCGCCCAGACGCTCACGCATTGCCTGAATCTTCGGCTGCAGCATGCGCATCTTCGCCATGGAGGTGTACTGCGCTTTGGTCAGCGGGTACATGATGCCACGAACGATGAAGGTGATAACGATAATCGAGAAGCCCCAGTTACCGATAAAGCTGTGCAGGAACTTCAGCAGCTTAAACAGTGGCTGAGAGATGAACCACAACCAACCGTAATCTACAGTCAGATCCAGGTGAGGCGCGATAGCGGCCATCTTGTCCTGGATTTCTGGCCCCAACCACAGGGTCGCGCCCAGGTCTTGCTGTGCGCCTGCTGCCACGGTCACCGGTGAAGATTTATAACCGATTGCCGCAACACCGTTACCGAGGTTGCTGGTGTAAAGGGTGTTGTTACCCTGAGTACGTGGCACCCAGGCGGTAGCGAAGTACTGCTGCAGCATCGCCACCCAACCATTGCTGGTGGTCGCGTTCAGGTTCTCGTTATCCGCGATGGTATCGAATTTGTATTTTTCGTATTTCGCTTCGCTGGTCGAGTACGCTGCGCCACGGAAGGTGTGCAGGGCAAAGTTGTTGCTGCCGGTATCACGATGCTTCGGCAGATCAATGGTCTGCTTCAACTGACCGAACATCGACAATTCCAGCGGCTGCTGCGAGGCGTTATTGATGTTGTAGTCAACGTTAACCGCGAAGTCGCCACGCTTGAACACGAAGGTTTTGGTATAAACCACACCTTTTTCATCGGTCCAGGTCAGTGGTACACGCAGCTCGGTCTGGCCATCGGCCATCTCGAAGTGATCCTGAGTGGTGGTGAACAGCGGACGAGCGCCATTGTTCGGGTTATCCGGGCCATTACGACCGGTTAAGCCACTTTGCGCCTGATAAACGAAGGCGGGGGTGGTTTCCAGCAACTGGAACGGTGCGTCTGAACCCAGTTTGTCCGGGTAAGTCAGCAGCTGTGCCTGCTCAATATCGCCACCGCGAGTATTGATGCTGAGTGACAGGACATCAGTCTTAACGGTGATCGTTTGGCCCTGACCGCTAGCCGGCACGCCGGAAGAGGCGGCATCACCCGCTGCGCTGCTTGTGTTCTGCGTGGTCTGAGTCTGCTGTGGCTGCGGAGCGTGGTCCGTCTGCCAGGCTTGCCAGATCATAAAAGACACGAACAGAAAAGCGATGAGAAAGAGATTGCGTTGCGAATCCATCGTTAATGTTCTCTGGTATCAAAGGTTTTTGGCGGCACAGGATCGTCACCACCCGGGTTCAAAGGGTGGCATTTTAATACGCGTTTTATCGTCAACCAACTACCTTTTACGACGCCGAAACGGCGTAATGCCTCAATCCCATACTGCGAGCAGGTGGGATGGAACCGACAATGAGGTCCAAGTAGTGGGCTGATGGCGCGTTGATAAACGCGTATCAGGGCGATCAGGAGCCGCGAGCCAGGCGACAGTGACGACGCCATAATTTCTCCAACGCTTCCGTTAACGCACGGTTATCGAGGTCAGCAATCCCCTTTTTCGCCACGATGACAAAATCCATCGCAGGCAGCTCATGTTGGCGCAGACGAAAGCTTTCGCGGGTCAATCGCTTGATCCGGTTGCGTTCATGGGCGCGTTTCACATGCTTTTTGGCGACGGTAAGACCGATGCGGGGATGCCCCAGCGAGTTAAGGCGGCCGAGGATGGTGATTTGCGGCGTACCGGCTCTTTGTGGCTGCTGGAAGACGAAAGTGAAATGAGTGGGAGTTAACAAACGTAACTCCCTGGGAAATGCGAGCTTAACCACGAGGGTTAGCTTTATTACTTAGAAACGGTCAAACGAGCACGGCCTTTAGCACGACGACGTGCCAGAACCTGACGACCATTTTTTGTTGCCATACGAGCACGGAAACCGTGTGAACGGTTGCGCTTCAGTACGGACGGTTGAAAAGTGCGTTTCATGGCGATTTCTACCTAAACTTGAAAATTTTCACTGGGTGACGCGTTTTCGGGCCAGTAAATCGACCTACGCCTCAATGTGTCTTTAATAAAGAGGCGGGATTGTAATAATTGTACAGTCCAGAGTCAATTTACTTCGCAGTTCGCGGCACCTGGAAACCAGATACAGCCCGCTGATTCCGGGCATCAAGGCTTCACGCAATAATGCCGGGTGGGGAATTATACGGGCTATAGGGTAAAGCGCAAGGATCGCGCAGGATCTTCTTGCGATCAATTTGCAGATTTATTGCGCGGAAACGAGAGGCGACCAGAAAAATTGCCTCTTTCAGCAAGATCACCGCTCGCTTTTTCCACAGAAAGCGTAAACTCATTAGCGCTTCACTAGCCTGTGGATAAATTGGATCAAAACTGTGTAGAAAGGGAAGATCTCTGTGCCGCTTTGCGCTATGATCCGCCCTTCCGCTGACGATCCTCACTGCGATCGCCAGGGATGACTACCGCGGATAGCGGTCGCAGGCGCTTTCTGATCGCCTGTGTCAAAAAAGACAGTTTCTATTATTAGCGCCTGAAATTCTTATCGATTTTGTACGAGTGGAGTCCGCCGTGTCACTTACGCTTTGGCAACAGTGTCTTGCCCGTTTGCAGGATGAGCTTCCTGCCACCGAATTCAGCATGTGGATTCGTCCGCTGCAAGCTGAATTAAACGACAATACGCTGACCTTGTATGCACCAAATCGGTTTGTACTCGACTGGGTTCGGGATAAATATCTCAATAGTATTAATGGGCTGCTGAATGAATTCTGCGGTCCGAATGTGCCTTTGCTGCGTTTTGAAGTGGGCACGCGCCCGGCTGCGCAGGTTGCAACCAGCCAGCCAGCCATGGCGGCTTACAGCACCCCTGCTCCTGTTGAAAACCGTCCTGCTCCGGCGCAAATCTTGCGTCCAAGCTGGGACTCAGTGCCCGCCCCGGCGGATGTCACCTACCGCTCAAATGTGAATAACCGCCATAACTTCGATAACTTCGTTGAAGGTAAATCTAACCAACTGGCGCGCGCGGCGGCACGTCAGGTGGCGGATAACCCTGGTGGCGCTTACAACCCGCTCTTCCTTTATGGCGGAACCGGTTTAGGTAAAACTCACCTGTTACATGCAGTGGGAAATGGCATTATTGCGCGCAAGCCGAATGCCAAAGTGGTTTACATGCACTCAGAACGTTTTGTGCAGGACATGGTAAAAGCGCTGCAGAACAACGCCATTGAAGAATTTAAGCGTTATTACCGCTCCGTCGATGCACTGTTGATCGATGACATTCAGTTCTTTGCCAATAAAGAGCGCTCGCAGGAAGAGTTTTTCCATACCTTTAACGCCCTGCTGGAAGGCAATCAGCAGATCATTTTGACCTCGGATCGCTATCCTAAAGAGATCAATGGTGTTGAAGATCGCCTGAAGTCGCGCTTTGGCTGGGGATTAACCGTCGCGATCGAGCCGCCTGAGCTGGAAACGCGTGTGGCGATCCTGATGAAGAAAGCGGATGAAAACGATATCCGCCTGCCGGGAGAAGTCGCCTTCTTTATTGCCAAGCGTCTGCGCTCCAATGTGCGTGAGTTGGAAGGTGCGCTGAACCGCGTCATCGCCAATGCCAACTTTACCGGCCGCGCGATCACCATCGATTTCGTGCGCGAAGCGCTGCGGGATTTGCTGGCGCTGCAGGAAAAGCTGGTCACCATCGATAACATCCAGAAAACGGTGGCCGAATACTACAAGATCAAAGTCGCGGATTTACTGTCGAAGCGCCGTTCGCGCTCGGTGGCACGTCCGCGTCAGATGGCAATGGCAATGGCGAAAGAGTTGACCAACCATAGCCTGCCGGAAATTGGCGATGCGTTTGGTGGCCGCGATCATACCACCGTGCTCCATGCCTGCCGTAAAATTGAGCAGTTGCGTGAAGAGAGCCACGACATCAAAGAAGATTTCTCTAACCTCATTCGAACATTATCTTCCTGACGCATATGAAATTTATTGTAGAACGTGAGCAGTTGCTGAAACCACTGCAACAGGTTAGCGGCCCGCTTGGTGGACGCCCGACCTTACCGATCCTCGGAAATTTACTGTTGCAGGTGAGTGAAGGCGTACTGCGTCTGACCGGCACCGATTTGGAAATGGAGATGGTGGCCCGCGTTGCATTAACGCAGCCCCACGAGCCCGGTGCGACCACCGTGCCCGCGCGTAAATTCCTCGATATCTGTCGCGGTTTGCCAGAGGGGGCGGAAATTAGCCTGACGCTGGAAGGTGACAGAATGCTGGTGCGTTCTGGCCGTAGCCGTTTTTCCTTATCGACGCTGCCCGCCACTGACTTCCCTAATCTGGATGACTGGCAGAGCGAGGTGGAATTCACCTTGCCGCAGGCCACGCTGAAACGTCTGATCGAAGCGACCCAGTTCTCAATGGCGCATCAGGATGTGCGTTACTACCTCAACGGCATGCTGTTTGAGACTGAAGGTGAAGAGTTACGCACCGTCGCTACTGATGGTCACCGTCTGGCAGTCTGCTCCATGCCGATTGGCCAGGCGTTGCCTAACCATTCGGTGATCGTGCCACGTAAAGGCGTGATTGAATTAGTCCGTCTGCTGGATGGCGGCGAGACTCCGCTGCAGGTGCAGATCGGCAGCAGCAACATTCGCGCGCACGTTGGTGACTTCATCTTCACCTCTAAGCTTGTTGATGGACGTTTCCCTGATTATCGCCGCGTATTGCCGAAGAACCCGGATAAAGCGCTGGAGGCCGGTTGCGATCTGCTGAAGCAGGCGTTTGCCCGTGCAGCGATTCTCTCGAATGAGAAGTTCCGCGGTGTTCGTATCTATATCACCGAAAGTCAGCTCAAGATCACCGCCAATAACCCTGAACAGGAAGAAGCGGAAGAGATGCTGGATGTGTCGTATAGCGGCACTGAACTGGAGATCGGCTTTAACGTGAGTTACGTGTTAGATGTGCTGAATGCGCTGAAATGCGAAAACGTGCGTTTGCTGCTGACCGATTCGGTTTCGAGTGTGCAAATTGAAGACGTTGCCAGCCCAGCGGCGGCATACGTCGTCATGCCAATGCGCTTGTGATTTTATAGCGGGCTAACTTACTCGCTATTTTGCCCCCGGGCAGTGCTCGTCCCTGGTCACATACTTCAGTATGCTCCCAGGGACTGCGCGCTGGCCGTGAGCAAACGAGCTTCGCCGTTAACGCCCTCGATGGCAGGGTTAGGTGAAAACCACTTCTTAATGCGCAGCTGGATTCGTTCATGGCTTTAACCCGCCTCCTGATTAAAGATTTCCGCAACATCGAGCAGGCCGATCTCACGCTGGCACCAGGCTTTAATTTCCTCGTGGGTGCTAACGGCAGCGGTAAAACCAGCGTGCTGGAGGCTATCTACACCCTCGGACATGGCCGCGCATTTCGCAGTTTGCAGGCTGGACGCGTCATTCGTCACGATCAGGATGCGTTTGTCCTGCACGGACGAATTGAAGGCAGTGAGCGCGAATTGGCCGTGGGGCTGACCAAAAATCGCGCCGGTGATAGCAAAGTGCGCATCGACGGCAGTGACGGTCATAAAGTGGCGGAGCTGGCGCAATTGCTGCCGATGCAGTTGATCACGCCGGAAGGGTTTACTTTGCTCAACGGCGGCCCCAAATACCGTAGAGCCTATATTGATTGGGGATGCTTTCACTCCGCACCCGGTTTCTTCAATGCCTGGAATAATCTACGGCGTCTGATGAAACAGCGTAACGCCGCGCTGAGACAAGTTTCGCGTTACAGCCAAATTCGCCCGTGGGATCAGGAACTGGTGCCGCTGGCCGAACAGATTAGCCAGTGGCGAGCCGAGTACAGTGCGGCGATCTCGAAAGAGATCATCGCTACCTGCAGTCAATTTTTACCAGAGTTTGAGTTGTCGTTTTCGTTTCAGCGCGGCTGGGATAAAGAGAGCGACTTTGCCGAACTGCTGGAACGTAATTTCGAGCGCGATCGCGCGCTCACCTATACCGCCAGCGGCCCGCACAAAGCGGATTTTCGCATCCGTGCGGAAGGCACGCCGGTGGAAGATTTACTCTCACGCGGTCAATTAAAGCTGCTGATGTGTGCTCTGCGTTTAGCGCAGGGCGAGTATCTGACTCGCAGCAGCGGACGTCGCTGTTTGTACCTGATTGATGACTTTGCCTCGGAGCTGGACGATTCGCGTCGTCGGTTGCTGGCCGAGCGCCTGAAAGCCACGCAGGCTCAGGTATTTGTCAGCGCCATTGGTGTCGAACATGTAATCGACATGAGTGACGAAAAGGGCAAGATGTTCCGCGTGGAACAGGGTAAAATAGCGGTTCAACCTGAAGATTAAATGAGCGAGAAACGTTGATGTCGAATTCTTATGACTCCTCAAGTATCAAAGTCCTTAAAGGGCTTGATGCGGTACGCAAACGCCCGGGTATGTATATCGGTGATACCGATGACGGCACCGGTCTGCATCACATGGTATTCGAGGTCGTGGATAACGCAATCGACGAAGCGCTCGCGGGTCACTGTAGTGACATCGTCGTCACCATCCATGCGGACAATTCTGTGTCTGTTCAGGATGATGGCCGTGGTATTCCGACCGGCATTCACCCGGAAGAGGGTGTGTCTGCGGCAGAAGTGATCATGACCGTGCTGCACGCCGGCGGTAAATTCGACGATAACTCGTATAAAGTGTCCGGTGGTCTGCACGGCGTGGGCGTGTCAGTGGTTAACGCCCTTTCGCAGAAGCTGGAACTGACCATTCGCCGCGAAGGTAAAGTGCATCAGCAGATTTACCAGCACGGTGTGCCGCAGGCACCGCTGGCGGTATCCGGTGATACTGAAACCACCGGTACACGCGTCCGTTTCTGGCCGAGCTACGAAACCTTCACCAATGTGGTGGAGTTCGAGTATGACATTTTGGCGAAACGCCTGCGTGAACTCTCCTTCCTGAACTCGGGTGTTTCTATCCGTCTGGAAGACAAGCGTGACGGCAAGAGCGACCACTTCCACTACGAAGGCGGCATCAAGGCGTTTGTTGAGTACCTCAACAAGAATAAAACCCCGATTCACCCAACCGTGTTCTATTTCTCTAACGAGAAAGACGGCATTGGTGTGGAAGTCGCGCTGCAGTGGAACGATGGTTTCCAGGAAAACATCTACTGCTTCACCAACAACATTCCACAGCGCGATGGCGGTACGCACCTTGCGGGCTTCCGTGCGGCAATGACGCGTACGCTGAACGCTTATATGGACAAAGAAGGCTACAGCAAAAAAGCCAAAGTCAGCGCCACCGGTGATGATGCGCGTGAAGGCCTGATTGCTGTGGTCTCGGTGAAAGTGCCGGATCCAAAGTTCTCCTCACAGACCAAAGACAAACTGGTCTCTTCTGAGGTGAAATCCGCGGTTGAGCAGCAGATGAACGAACTGCTGAGCGAATACCTGCTGGAAAACCCGTCAGACGCGAAAATCGTGGTTGGCAAAATTATCGATGCCGCGCGTGCACGTGAAGCGGCGCGCCGCGCCCGTGAAATGACCCGTCGTAAAGGCGCGCTGGACTTGGCTGGTCTGCCGGGCAAGCTGGCTGATTGCCAGGAACGTGACCCTGCGCTGTCTGAAATTTACCTTGTGGAAGGGGACTCAGCGGGCGGCTCTGCCAAGCAGGGACGTAACCGTAAGAACCAGGCGATCCTGCCGCTGAAAGGTAAAATCCTCAACGTGGAGAAAGCGCGTTTCGACAAGATGCTCTCCTCTCAGGAAGTGGCGACGCTGATCACCGCACTCGGCTGTGGTATTGGTCGCGACGAATACAACCCGGATAAACTGCGTTATCACAGCATCATCATCATGACCGATGCCGACGTCGATGGCTCGCACATCCGTACGCTGCTGTTGACCTTCTTCTATCGTCAGATGCCGGAAATCGTCGAGCGTGGTCATGTTTATATTGCTCAGCCGCCACTTTACAAAGTGAAGAAAGGCAAGCAGGAACAATACATTAAAGATGACGAAGCGATGGATCAGTACCAGATCGCTATCGCACTGGATGGCGCAACACTGCACACCAACGCCAGCGCACCGGCGCTCGGCGGCCAGCCGCTGGAAAATCTGGTGGGTGATTTCAACAGCACCCAGCGCATGATCAAGCGTATGGAACGTCGCTTCCCAACGGCAATGCTGCGTGGCCTGATCTACCATCCAACCCTCAGCGATCTCAGCAATGAAGCCGCAGTTAAAGGCTGGATTGAAGGTTTAGTCGCATACCTGAGCGAGCGCGAAGCGCACGGCAGCAGCTATATGGCGCACGTACGCACCAACAGCGAACTGAACGTGTTCGAGCCGGTATTGCGTGTGCGTACGCACGGCGTTGATACCGACTATCCGATGGACAGCGAGTTCATTGATGGACCGGAATACCGTAAAATCTGTGGTCTGGGCGAGCAGCTGCGAGGCCTGATTGAAGAAGATGCGTTTATCGAACGTGGCGATCGCCGTCAGCCAGTGACCAGCTTCGAGCAGGCAATTGAGTGGCTGGTGAAAGAGTCGCGCCGTGGTCTGTCAGTCCAGCGCTATAAAGGTCTGGGCGAGATGAACCCAGAGCAGCTGTGGGAAACTACCATGGATCCAGACAGCCGCCGCATGCTGCGCGTCACCATCAAAGACGCCATCGCGGCTGACCAGCTGTTCACCACGCTGATGGGCGATGCGGTTGAACCGCGCCGCGCCTTCATCGAAGAGAACGCGCTGAAAGCCGCTAACATCGATATCTGATTTGTCACATCAACCCTTCCCAATCGGGAAGGGTTTTTTATTCCCCCTATTTTGTTATCCGCCTGACAATCTTCTTTTTCCTTGAAAAACATCTGCATTCGCTTTTGTTTGCTTCCGTTTTTTCCCGAGTGCTGAGATCCGCATCACTTTCATAAACAGTTGTCTCCCTTACGCTTGCGAGCGAAACGGAGGGAAACGCATGTTTTTGGAAGAACGACGTAGCCAGATTTTGCAATGGCTGGATGAGCACGAACGGGTCACGGTTAATGGATTGGCAAGCCAGTTAGGCGTGACACGAGAAACCATTCGTACCGATCTCAGTGCACTGGCACAGCAGGGCTTAGTGCAGCGCTGCTATGGTGGAGCGATTGCGTTACGCCGCAATTTGCAGGAAAAGCTCATCAGCGAAAGCGGCAACTTTGAGGTGTTGCTACAACGCCTGCAGTCACGTAAAGGCCAGATAAAGTCATCCGGTAAGCAGGGGAAAGTCTGCATTCTTGGTGCTTTTAACGTCGATATCGTGGCGAAAGTGGCGCAGTTTCCGCAAAGTGGCGAATCACTGATGGCGTTAGGCAGCACGCTGGGGCCTGGCGGTAAAGGCGCCAATCAGGCGATGGCCGCTAGCTGTGCGGGTACGCGCGTCCATTTTGTGGCCAAAGTCGGTACCGATCAATTCAGCCAGTTTGCGTTCGATCATCTCTCCGCTTCCGACATTCACTCCTTTCGTCTCTATCAGACCGATACCGAACCCACGGGCAGCGCCATCATTTATGTCTCGCAAGAAAATGGCGAGAACATGATTGCCATCTATTCGGGTGCCAACAAAACCATTACCGACGAAGAGATTGCTGAACTCACGCATGAATTAACCGATGCGGATGTGATGCTACTGCAGTTGGAAAACAACTTTGAAGCTACCCGCAGCGCCATCCGTCTCGCACACACCATGGGCGTGCGCGTCATTATGAACCCTGCGCCATTTTCCCCTGACGTGGTGAGCTGCCTGCCGATGATTGATGTACTCACGCCGAATGAAACCGAAGCTTCGCGTCTGTCTGGCATTGAAATCCATGATGTCCCCAGCGCACGCGCGGCTGCTCAGGCCATTGTCGCACTGGGCGCGCGGAGGGTGATCATCACCATGGGATCGCGCGGTGCACTGCTGTTTGATAACCAACAATTTCACCATATTCCGGCATTTCCTGCGCTCAGCGTGGATACCACGGGCGCGGGCGATGCCTTCAACGGCGCGTTGGCGGCGGCACTCGCTCAGGGCCAAAGCTTGCTGCAAGCGGCGACCTGGGCCTCTGCTTTTGCTTCGCTCGCTGTTGAACGAGAAGGGGCAAGCAACATGCCCGATCGTCAGCAGGTGCTGACCCGACTTCAACAACGATAAACCAGATAACTAATCACAGCGGCCTTTCGCTGGCAGGAGAGATGATGAAAAAGATTGAAGGCATTGTACCGGTCATGCTGACCCCGTTTACCCCAGATAACCAGATTGATTATTCCGGCCTGGAAAAGCTAATTAGCTGGTACTTAAAAGAGGGCGTGGATGCGCTATTCGCGGTGTGCCAGTCGAGTGAGATGCAGTATCTCAGCCTTGAGGAGCGAGTAGAACTGGCTCGCTTTGTGGTACAGAAAGTAGAAGGCCGTGTGCCCGTTATCGCCTCAGGCCATATCAGTGATGATCTGGCAGAGCAAACTAAAGAGCTGCAGGCTATGGCCAATACCGGGATTGATGCTTTGGTCCTGGTGACCAACCACCTCGATCCTCAAAATCAGGGCAGCGAAGCATTCTATACCCATCTCAATCATCTGTTGGAATCGTTACCCGCAGACATGCCATTGGGGCTTTATGAGTGCCCGGCGCCATATCGTCGACTGTTGAGTGATGAAGAGTTCAGTTTCTGCGCCAATAGTGGCCGTTTTGTGGTGCTGAAAGATGTGAGCTGCGATCTGCCAACTGTTGAGCGCCGCGTCAAACTGGCTCAGGGCACGCCACTGGCCATTATCAATGCGAATGCCGCGATTGCCTGGCCGGCGATGCAAGCGGGATCCAAAGGTTTCAGCGGTGTGTTCACCAACTTCCACCCGGGCTTATATCACTGGCTTTATCACCATGGCGCACAGCAGCCGGAAAAAGCCCATGAACTGTCGCTGTTCCTGTCGCTGAGCGCTGTGACTGAAACGCTCGGCTATCCAAAAAACGCCAAGATTTATCACCAGCGACTGGGCACGTTTGCCAGTGAGCACTGCCGGGTGAACAAAGACAACGTGCTGGAAAAATTCTGGGGATTGAGCGTGCTGCTCGATCAAATCCGTGATGGCAGTGCGTTGTGGCAGCCACGTGTAGCCAAATAACACCTCTCAGGGAGGATGCTTATCCTCCCGCTGTACCTGAACCCTCTAACGATAACGACACGGGAAGACATCATGATTGTATGCGATCGACTGGACTGGACGCGCGAGCGCCACGCTTTTCATCCCATAGTTGACCAGGCTATTCGCTGGATTGCGGATACCGATTTCAGCCAGCTGGAAGCAGGGAAATACGATTTACTGCCCAACAACCAGATGTTCTGTCTGGTGCAGGAAATGGAGACCGAGCCGGCGAGTGCGCGCCGTGCGGAGTCGCACTTTAACTATGTTGATATTCAATATTTACTGGAAGGACGTGAAAATATCGGCGTGGCGCGTGCGCATCCGCAGCATGTCATTACTGAAGATTTGCGCAATGAACGAGATGTGGTGTTTTATCAGGACACCATCAATGAATCGATGATTACCTTAACGCCTGGCCAATTCGCGCTGTTTTTCCCGCACGATGTGCATCGCCCATGCTGTGCCGCGCCCGAAGTACAGCGCATTCGCAAAGCAGTGATTAAAATCCATCTCGACCTGTTTACTGCACCGCAGGAGGCGTCATGAAACCTTCTGCGCATACCTTATCTGATGCGACCATTACCCAGCCGACAACCATAGGTAAACTGCGCTGGGGCATCGTCCTCCTTCTGTTGTTGGCAGCGGTGGTTAACTATCTTGATCGCGCCAACCTGAGCATTGCCAACACCACCATTGCCGCTGAATTTGGTTTCTCTCAAACGGAAATGGGCTTGTTACTTTCCGCGTTCCTCTGGCCTTATGCGCTGGCGAATTTACCCGCTGGCTGGCTGGTGGATAAGTTTGGCCCGAAGAAAATGTTTTCATGGGCGCTTGGCTTATGGTCCACGTTTACTGTGCTGGCGGCGTTTGTGAACAGCTACAGCTTCTTCTATGGCTTACGCATGATGTTAGGGATCGCCGAATCGCCGTTTTTCACTTCGGGCATTAAGATCACCCATCGCTGGTTTGGTGATAACGAGCGAGGCTTACCCACGGCGATCATCAATACCGGTTCGCAAATCGCAAATGCGATTGCCCCTCCGATTCTGACCGTACTGTTGCTGACATTCGGCTGGCGCGGCATGTTTGTCGCCATTGGCTTAATGGGGATCCCATTACTGCTGGCGTGGTGGAAGTTTTATCGTGATCCAGAAGCGCGTGAAGATGCTTTGCTGCATGCCGGGCAGCGCAGTGTCGCTGCACCAGAAGAGAAGGCACAAGCCAGTTGGGGCGCACTGTTCCGCCATAGCACCACCTGGTTTATGGTGATCGGCAACTTCTCCATCATGTTCACTATTTGGGTCTATCTCACCTGGCTGCCCGGCTATCTGGAAAAATCCCTGGGTTTCAGTCTCAAAGCCACTGGTTGGATCGCCTCGATTCCATTCTTCGCCGGCATTTTAGGCGTGCTGGTGGGCGGTATGCTGTCCGATCGATTAGTGCGTCGCGGTGTGCGGGCAATCACCGCGCGTAAAGTTCCGATTGTGACTGGCGCAGCATTGGCCGCCTGCTTCGTGGCACCGATCCCCTTCGTGGATAGTACGCCACTGGCAATTGGCCTGCTGGCCATGGGCTACTTCTGTTCGCAGATGCCACAAGGGGCACTTTGGACGCTTGCCAGTGATATTGCACCAAAATCTCAGGTGGCTTCCCTTGGTGCGATTCAGAACTTTGGTGGCTTCCTCGGCGCAGCAATGGCACCCATTGTCACGGGCATCATCCTGGATACTACCGGCAAATTTACCAACGTGTTCTTGCTGGGAGCGGGCTTGCTAATGCTGGGTGCGCTGAGCTATGGCTTGTTTGTCCGCAAGCCGCTGACCGCAAAATAGCCTGAAGTGCCGTCCGTTGCCGATTAACTGGTCAATGTGAGCTGAATCGCGCTAGCATTAAACAAACTCTGACTTAACCGAGGATGTTATGGCGATAAAATTGATTGCGATCGATATGGACGGCACGCTGCTCAACCCGCAGCACGAAGTGACGGCGGCGGTGAAATCGGCGATTGGTCGTGCGCGTGATAAAGGCGTTTCCATTGTGCTGGCGACCGGTCGTCCGTTGGTGGGCATTGAGCGCTATCTGATGGAACTCGATATGCAGCAGCCCGGCCAGTATTGCATCAGTAACAACGGTGCGCTGGTGCACAGCGCGGATAGCGGCGATGTGGTGGCAGAAAAAACGCTGAGCTTTGATGACTATCTTTATCTGGAACAGCTGGCGCGCGACCTCGGCGTGCATTTCCAGGCATTCGACAAATCTTTCCTCTACACGCCAAATAAAGACATCAGCGAATATACCATCCATGAAGCCAGCCTGACCGGCATTCCGGTTCGCTACCGCGCGGTAGAAGAGATGGACCCGGCCACTCGCTTCCCGAAACTGATGATGATCGACAAGCCACATTTGCTGGATAAAGCGATTGCTGGCCTGCCTGCGCGTGCCCGTGACAGCTACACCATCCTGAAAAGTGCGCCGTACTACCTCGAAATTCTCAATCCACTGGTCAACAAAGGCTACGGCGTGAAAATGCTGGCGGACAAACTCGGCCTGCAGCAGTCGGAAGTGATGGCGATTGGCGATCAGGAAAACGACCTGGCGATGATTGAGTACGCGGGAACCGGCGTGGCGATGGGTAATGCCATTGATTCAGTCAAAAACATTGCGCAGTTCGTGACCAAAACCAATTTGGAAGATGGCGTCGCGCATGCCATTGAAGAGCTGGTGCTGTAATCCTTTCTTTTGCGGGCAGCGTGCTGCTGTCCGCCTCTCTGAATTCATTCTGCAAATGTCCATCGGTCGCCATCAATGCCGACACGACGAATGATCGTTACGGTTTCCGTGAAGCAGCTATTCATACTTCATAAATAATGAACCCGCGAACGATCAGTCTCGTTTCCACCCGGTGCGCATTGCTTCACCATGAATGATCACCCAACGAGCGAGCTTCTAAGTTTCTGCCTGGGGCACACTGATCCGTCATAATTGATGCCCCAACTCACACTCAGCTTGATTTAATCGGGTACACATTTATGCGTCGATGAATTGTCTATTATGTGATCCAGATTGTAGTACAACTTGTTTGGTTAGTACTACAATCTGCGTCGTGACGTGAGGTGTCTGTTAGTTTTCACGCGTCGAAAGCAGTAATCTGATGGGCTACCGTCTTTCACTGAATGGAACATCATGACGCAAGAACAATTAAGCAAAACTGAGCGCATCATCCTGACGCTGGGTGAAGAAATTGTAGCAGGGAAGTATGTGCCGGGCGCCGCGTTGCCAGCCGAAGCCGAGTTGTGTGAACGGTTTGGCACCTCGCGAAACATCATCCGCGAAGTATTTCGCTCGCTGATGGCAAAGCGATTGATTGAAATGAAGCGTTACCGTGGCGCCTTTGTCACCCCGCGCAATCAGTGGAATTACCTCGACAGCGATGTCCTGCAATGGGCACTGGCGCACGATCAAGATCCCAGGCTGATTGCCGCCATGAGTGAAGTGCGCGTGCTGGTGGAGCCGCAGATTGCGCGCTGGTCGGCGGAACGCGCGACCTCCAACGATTTGGCGGCGATTGAGCAGGCTTATAACGACATGGTTGCCCATCATCTCGATCGGGAAGCATTCAATGAGGCGGATATCCGCTACCACGAAGCGGTGCTGGCTTCGGTGCACAATCCGGTATTGCAGCAGCTTAATGTGGCGATCAGCCAGTTACAGAAAGCGGTGTTTGCGAAAACCTACATGGCGGATTCCGGCAACATGCCGCGCACCTTAGCCGAACACAAGGCGCTGTTTGATGCCATCCGACATCAGGATGGTGATGCGGCGGAGCAGGCGGCAAAAGCGATGATCGCCAGCTCCACCGCCCGACTCAAGGAGATTATGTGACCAGCTATATCGCGATTGATTGGGGTTCAACCAATCTGCGTGCCTGGCATTATCAGCAGGGTAACTGCGTTGATGAGCGCCGGTCAGAAGCGGGCGTCACGCGTCTTGGCGGACGCACGCCTGCAGAGGTCTTTGCCAGTGTGACAGACGGCTGGCCAGTGAATGATGTGCCGGTGGTGATGGCGGGCATGGTCGGTAGCAATGCAGGCTGGCTTACGGTGCCTTATCTGGCCTGTCCTGTGGCACTGGATCAACTCAGCAGCCGCCTGACCCGCGTTGAAGATAAAGCGTGGATCGTGCCGGGATTGAGCGTCGAACGTGCTGACAACTACAACGTGATGCGCGGTGAAGAGACACAGTTGCTAGGTGCCTCCGCGCTGCAACCCGCTATGCAGTATGTGATGCCTGGCACGCATGCCAAATGGGTGCAGGTGGAGCAGCAGCGTGTGCAGGATTTCCGCACGGTGATGACGGGCGAACTGCATCATCTGCTGCTGAAACAGTCGCTAATCGGTGCGGGTTTACCCGAACAGGAAGAGAATGCCGCCGCTTTCCGTGAGGGCTTAGCGGTCGGCAGCCACGACGCATCGATCCTTTCCCGGCTGTTCGAAGTGCGTGCTTCTCATGTATTGGGCGCACGCGATCGCCGCCATATCAGCGATTTCCTATCCGGCCTGCTGATTGGTCATGAAGTGGCGCTGATGACGCAACACGCGGATCGCCGCCAACCGATCATCATTATTGCCGGGAACGCGCTGGCGCAGCGTTATCAGCAGGCGCTGCAATTTATCGGCATGGATTCAGTCACCCTGGAAGGCGACCGCGCGTTCCAGCATGGAATAAGGAGTATTGCAGATGACCTGGCACACTAAATTGCCATTGATCGCCATCCTGCGTGGCATCACGCCAGACGAGGCCGAAGCGCACGTGGGTGCCCTAATCGAAGCGGGTTTCGATGCCATTGAAATCCCGCTGAATTCCCCGAAATGGGCCAAAAGCATCGGCGCGATGGTGCAGACTTTCGGCGATAAAGCGCTGATCGGTGCGGGCACCGTGTTGCATCCGGCGCAGGTCGATGAACTGGCCACGCTTAACAGCAAGCTGGTGGTGACGCCGAATACCGATGCGGCAGTCATCCGTCAGGCCGTGGCGAAAGGGATGATTGTTGCAGCGGGTTGCGCCACCGCCACCGAAGCCTTTACCGCACTGCAAGCGGGCGCCCAGGCGCTGAAAATCTTCCCATCGTCGGCGTTTGGTCCGGGCTACATCAAGGCCTTGAAAGCGGTGCTGCCGCCGGAAGTGCCGGTGTTTGCGGTGGGCGGCGTGACGCCAGAAAACCTGCATGAATTTTTGGCCGCGGGCTGCATTGGCGCAGGTTTGGGCAGCGATCTCTATCGCGCTGGCCAGCCGCTGTCGCGCACTGTGGAGAAAGCTCGCGCATTTATTGCTGCTTATAAGGATGCTGTACGATGAAAATTACCAAACTGACCACTTATCGCCTGCCGCCGCGCTGGATGTTCCTGAAAATCGAAACCGACGAAGGCATCGTTGGCTGGGGCGAACCGGTGATTGAAGGGCGCGCGCGCAGCGTCGAGGCGGCTGTGCATGAGCTGTCGGAATATCTGATTGGTCAGGACCCGGCACGCATCAACGATTTGTGGCAGGTGATGTATCGCGGTGGATTCTATCGCGGTGGTCCGATTTTGATGAGCGCCATCGCCGGTATCGATCAGGCATTGTGGGATATCAAAGGTAAAGCGCTGGGTGTGCCGGTGTATCAGCTGCTTGGTGGTCTGGTGCGTGACAGCATCAAGGCTTACAGCTGGGTGGGGGGCGATCGTCCGGAAGAAGTGGTCGACGGCATCAAGAAACTGCGCAAGATTGGCTTCGATACCTTCAAGCTGAATGGATGCGAAGAGATGGGCATTATCGACAACTCGCGCAAAGTGGATGCAGCGGTGAATACCGTGGCACAGATTCGTGAAGCCTTTGGCAAAGAGATTGAGTTCGGCCTCGATTTCCACGGCCGCGTCAGTGCGCCAATGGCGAAAGTGCTGATCAAAGAGCTGGAGCCTTATCGTCCGCTGTTCATTGAAGAGCCGGTGCTGGCGGAACAGGCGGAATATTATCCGCGTCTGGCGGCGCAAACCCATATTCCGATTGCCGCAGGCGAACGTATGTTCTCGCGCTTCGAGTTCAAACGCGTGCTGGAAGCGGGTGGCCTGGCGATTCTGCAACCGGATCTGTCGCATGCGGGCGGTATCACCGAGTGCTACAAAATTGCCGCGATGGCAGAGTCTTACGATGTAGCGCTGGCACCACACTGTCCGCTCGGCCCAATCGCGCTGGCTGCCTGCCTGCATGTCGATTTCGTTTCACGCAACGCGGTGTTCCAGGAGCAGAGCATGGGCATTCACTATAATCAGGGTGCTGAACTGCTGGATTACGTCATCAATAAAGATGATTTCAAAATGGATGATGGTCACTTCTATCCACTGAATAAACCGGGTCTCGGCGTGGAAATTAACGAAGAGCTGGTGATTGAAAGAAGTAAGAATGCACCAGACTGGCGTAATCCATTATGGCGTTTCCCAGACGGAACGGTCGCTGAGTGGTAATACTCGTCATAATTTAAGCGACAGATGCGTTGGCTGTGCTTACTCACCTTAAGTAAGCTCTTGGGAGTGTATTCCCATGCCACCATTCTGCACGTCGAATTATTTAGGGTATAAGAATTTATAAAACATTTTAGATAAAGATATGCCGGTGAAATAAGGCATAGGGCCTCGCTCAGCCTTTTTCCCGGCAAATGACATTTACCGCCTGTGCGGTTTTACCTTCACTATCCTTACCCTGCATTTGTAGCGGCGGGCATCTTCGCGCCTCAACTACAAATATGATTACGGAGACACACCATGGATCTCTCTGCTGTTCAGGCCAAACCCACCCGGCGTCGTTATATTACGCTGCTGATGATCTTTATTACGGTGGTGATTTGCTATGTCGACCGCGCTAATTTAGCGGTGGCCTCTGCGCATATTCAGGAAGAGTTCGGCATCAGTAAAGCGGAGATGGGATATGTCTTCTCTGCCTTTGCCTGGTTATATACGCTATGCCAGATTCCCGGCGGCTGGTTCCTCGATCGCGTCGGTTCCCGCCTAACCTATTTTATTGCCATCTTCGGCTGGTCGGTCGCCACGTTATTCCAGGGTTTTGCCAGCGGATTATTATCGCTGATAGGCTTGCGTGCCATCACCGGCATCTTTGAAGCACCCGCGTTCCCGACCAACAATCGTCTGGTCACCAGCTGGTTCCCGGAGCAGGAGCGTGCCTCTGCCGTGGGCTTTTATACCTCGGGTCAGTTTGTCGGTCTCGCTTTTCTCACACCGTTGCTGATCTGGATTCAGGAACTGTTGAGCTGGCACTGGGTGTTCATCATCACAGGCGGCATCGGCATCATCTGGTCGCTGGTGTGGATCAAGTTCTATCAAGCCCCAAGCCAGAGCAAAGGTATCAACCAGGCGGAACTGGACTATATCCGTGAAGGGGGGGCGATGGTGGACGGCGATGCTCCCGCGGCGAAAAAAACGCGCATCAAACTCACCGCCGCCGACTGGAAACTGGTGTTCCATCGCAAGCTGTGCGGCGTGTACCTTGGCCAGTTCGCTGTTACCTCTACGCTGTGGTTCTTCCTGACCTGGTTCCCGAACTATCTGACGCAGGAAAAACACATCTCCGCGCTGACAGCAGGCTTTATGACCACCGTGCCGTTCCTCGCCGCCTTCTTTGGTGTGATTCTTTCTGGCATCGTGGCCGATCGTCTGGTGCGCAGCGGGCGTTCCCTTGGTTTTGCGCGTAAGACGCCGATTATCTGTGGATTGCTGATCTCTACCTGCATCATGGGTGCCAACTACACCAACGATCCGGTGTGGATTATGACGCTGATGGCCATCGCGTTCTTCGGCAACGGCTTCGCCTCTATTACCTGGTCGCTGGTGTCGTCGCTGGCGCCGGTTCGCCTGATCGGTTTAACCGGTGGAATGTTTAACTTTATCGGTGGATTGGGCGGCATCACGGTACCGCTGGTGGTGGGCTATCTGGCACAGGATTACGGCTTTGCCCCGGCGCTGGTGTATATCTCCGCCGTGGCATTGGTTGGTGCGCTCTCCTATATCCTGCTGGTGGGGGATGTGAAGCGGGTTGGGTGATCGATAACGTGCGATAAATGGCACCGCTACAACGCCCTGCGATGCGTAGCGGCGCCATTCATTGCGTGTCTGTTCACGATTTATCACGCAATCTGTCAGCCATTCATTGCGCGATCTGTTCATGATTTATCGCGCAATCTATCACTCATTCCTGACGTGATCGATTCGTATTGAATTGCGCCAACTGTTCGCAAATTATTGCGCTGTGACTGCTGCACCTCACCCCATAATCGCGTACTTTGTTCGGCAACTGTTGGATGTAAGGTTGCCTCATGTCAGAAAAACAACTCACCTTTGCACAGCGTCATCATCAGCTCACCAATATCAACGTCTGGACCGCGGACAGCCAGTGGCTGGCGTTTGATGTTCGTCCGTCGGGCGCGTCCTTTACCAGCCTGACCATCGAACGCGTCAACGTCGCGAGCGGTGCGGTCGAGGTGCTGTATCAGGCACGCGACGGTGCGCATGTCGGCGTGGTGACCGTCAGCCCGGATCTGCCGCCGCGCTATGTGTGCATTCATGGCCCTGAGCATCCCGATGCACACTGGCATTATGATTTCCATCATCGTCGCGGCGTCATTATGCAGCAGGGCAATGCGGAAAATCTCGATGCCTGTGACATTACCGCACCTTATACGCCCGGCGCATTGCGCGGCGGCTCGCATGTGCATGTATTCAGTCCAGACGGATCGCGCCTCAGCTATACCTATAACGACCATGTGATGCATGAAAAAGATGCGCGTGAGGATCTGCGTAATGTCGGCGTGGCTGTGCCGCTGCATCCGGTGTGTCCACCGAAACAGCATCCCCGTGAATACGATGGCAGCCATTACTGCGTGCTGGTGAGCCAAACCACGCGCGATCCCCAGCCGGGCAGCGATCAGATTGACCGCGCTTATGAAGAGGGCTGGATTGGCGAGCGCGGATATCAAAAACCAGATGGCAGCTGGCAGCGTTGGGCGCTGGCGTTTATCGGTGATACGCGTGCTGCCAACGGCGATAAAGTGCCGGAAGTGTTTGTGGTGGATTTGCCCGAGGCGCTGAGTGATTACGCCAAACCCGGTGCATCACCGTTACAGGGCACGGCGGATAAACTGCCTGCACCGCCTGCCGGTGTGCAGCAGCGCCGCATCACGCACAGTAAAGGGTTAGCATTGCAGCCACGTCACTGGCTGCGCGCGTCACCGGACGGCAGCACCATCGCCTTCCTGATGGCGGATGAGCAGGGCGTTGTACAGCTGTGGTGTGTGTCGCCCAACGGTGGTTCACCGCGTCAAATCACGCGGCTCAGCAGCACTATTCAGTCGGCATTCAGCTGGCAGCCGTCAGGCGAGGCGATCGCCTTTATTTGCGATAACAGCGTGATGCGCTGTGATGTGGCGACCGGGCACTGCACGCGCTTAACCAAACGCAGCGAGCAGCCGCCTTCCGGTGATGCGGTAGTGTGGTCACCGGACGGCAAACAGATCGCTTATATGCGGGAAATTGAGGGCTGGCGCCAGCTGTTTTGCGTCAGTGCGACGTCGATGGCATAGCGGCGGCAGTCGCCAGGCTGGCGTCAGTGCCAGCCAATTTTTCGCTTTGCAGCACACGGTCATGCGCCGAATCTTTGTCAGTGCGGAAGTAATCCCACGGCAACAGAATCGTATCCAGTACGGCGGAGAAGGGCAGATCGATCACCGCCAGCGGCTTTATCGCCCAGCTGGTATTGTCATCGGCAATCATATCTGCGCTGGCGCGAGTGCCGGGATAATAACCCTGGCTGGCGCCAGTGTGAGACATGACGCTGGAGCAACCCGAAGTAGTCAAAACGCCGCAGACCAGCAGGCCGGTGAGCGGAAAGCTTTTCATCATTTTCATTTCATCATCCCTACAGCCATCACTTCTGGCTGGAGTGTGTCTCCTGCTGCAGCAAAGCTCTGTGGCGATGTCATGCAATGCAGGCGAAGAATTTCTGAGTGTATGCTATTTCGTCAAAATTGCTGTAAAAAAATACGCATTGCCCTTGAAAGCGATCAAAGCGCACCCATTTTTACTTCACGGTCGCGTTGCTGTTGCCGACAGGGACAGCAGCGGGCCGCACAACCTGTCCATGGTGGAAGGTTGCCAAAACTTGCTGATTTTCAGGAGTCTTTTTATGCGTAACTTTGATCTCACTCCGCTTTATCGTTCTGCTATTGGTTTCGACCGTCTGTTTAGTCTGCTTGAGTCCAATCAGAACCAGGCCAATGGTGGCTATCCTCCGTACAACGTTGAGCTGGTGGATGAAAACCACTATCGCATCACCATTGCCGTTGCGGGCTTTGCCCAGAGCGAGTTAGATATTACCTCACACGACAATGTGCTGATTATTCGCGGTGCGCACCCCGAAGAGCAACCGGAGCGCAAATACCTGTATCAGGGTATCGCCGAACGTAACTTTGAGCGCAAATTCCAGCTGGCCGATCACATCGTGGTGCGCGATGCGCGTCTCGAACTGGGCCTGCTGAGCATCGATCTGGAACGCATCGTTCCTGAAGAAGCGAAACCGCGCCGCATTGAAATCCTGAATTAAGGATATTGTGTTGAGAAGAAAACGCCGCAGAAATGCGGCGTTTTTGTTTCTGCGGATCAGGTGCGCACCCATAATCGCTGACTCACCATCCCGCCGAACACGTTCACCAGCAGGCCGAGAATAATCACTGACGCACCGAGAATTTCCTGCGCTGACAGGGTTTCGTCGAGTACCAGCGCAGCGCTAAGAATGCCCACCACGGGCACCAGCAGTGACAGCGGCGCCACGCGCCAGGTCTCATAGCGTCCGAGCAAATTGCCCCAGATCGCGTAGCCGACAATAGTGGCTATAAACGCGAGGTAAATCAGCGCCAGCACCGTCTGCAACGAGATATTCAGCAGGCTGGTGACGATTGCTGCTTCGCCATCAAACCACCATGAGCAGGCGAAAAACGGCACTACCGGCACCAGTGCACTCCACACCACCAGCGACATCACCGGCACCTTACGATTACGCAAAATGATCTTGTTGGTGATATTGCCCAGTCCCCATGACAGCGCCGCCGCCAGCGTCAGCATCATGGTGGTGAGCGTAATCCCAGCGGTGGTTTGGCCCTGCATGCCCGCCGTTGCCAGCATAAACATGCCAAGTGTCGCCACCAAAATTCCGGCGATGTGGTTCCAGCGCAGTTTTTCCGCCAGCAATAAAGCCCCCAGCAGCAGCGTAAAGAATGCCTGCGCCTGTAACACCAGTGAGGCCAGTCCTGCTGGCATGCCGAGTTTGATCGCCAGAAACAGGAAAGCGAACTGACCAAAGCTGATAGTCATGCCGTACACGATCAGCCAGCGCAAAGGGATCTGCGGCCGCTTCACAAAGAAGATAGCCGGGAACGCCACCAGTGCAAAACGCAATCCCGCCAGCAGAAACGGCGGCATATCGTGCATACCCAGTTTGATCACCACAAAATTCACGCCCCACGCCACCACTACGCACAGGGCTAACATCATATCTTTTACTGACATACTCGTTCCTTACTACAGCCGTTTCAGGCAGTCGCCGTCATCGGAGTGGCAATGTCTGCACAACAGTCATCGCCGATAACACGAAAAAAATCATCCACATTCAGCGCCATGGAACGCTCCAGCGCGCCGGCGTTAAACCACAGCGTGCCGACATCACGCAGGCGCGCATCGACGCGCAGCGCCAGTCGGTCATCAAAACTAAAGGGAGGCACCGCGCCCATCACACACTGCGTCAGTTCCTGTGCTTTCTCTGGCGCGGCAAAGCTCGACTTCTTGCCACCAATGGCGCGTGCGGCACTTTTGAAGTTGATCTTGCAGTCGCCCGGCACTATCGCCAGCAGGTAACGCGCATCGGCACCGTCAGGCATCGTCACTTCCAGCACCATCGCTTTGGCCGCCTGATTGAGATCGTTGCCGCGAATGCCGCTGATCACATCGGTCTGACCGATGGCCTCATGCTCCACCACGCGATAGTCTGCGTGGTGTTGATCCAGCAGGGCGGTGATTTTTTCATAGGTATTCATCTTCATCTCCTCGTCGAAGGCCCGGTATTAACTCCAGGCAATGGCGTGCTTCATTTTTTTGTCGGTCAGGCCAAAGAAAAAGCCCATGGTGATGCGCGTGTCGCCTTCCACGCGATCAATCTCGTGATAAAAAGCCGGATTAAACAGGTAGATGTCGCCGCTGCGTGGGGAGAACTCACACTCCTCGCTTTGCTCAATCACGCCAGTCTGATAGCCGAGTTCACCTGGCGTTTTGAAGCGCTCATCCACCGGATGCCACTTCTTGTTGAATATCCGCAGTTCCCCGCCCGCGTGACACTCCTGCAAACAGACCACACAGCTCAGTTGATGCAGGATGTGGGTGACGGCCAAACCACTGCCCGCGGCATCGCGTACGATGTTGTCGTTATGCAGTGGATTGGCGACGCCATTGGCATGAAAGCGCACAATCGAACCCGCGTAATCGCCCAACTCCGGCTCGCGGGCAGTGTGCAGACTCTCCAGACGCAATGAGTGCTTCACCCAGTTGTAAACCTGATCGCGCAGGCAGTGCAGTGACGCTGGCAGTGCTGGCTGGATGTCGCGCAGCTCGGTGAAGTAATTTTCGGGTGCGCGAGTGTGTTTAGCCAGATAGGGGCCGAGCGTGGTCAGTGCGCCATTTGGATAGCGCGAGACGCGCACCTGATCGCGGCACTGTTGCAGATCGTCCACCACCGCTTCGCGCACTTCAGGCGTCAGGAAATTGCGCAGCACCAACAGCGGCACGCGCGCGGTCACGATGTCATCCAGCCAGGTGCTTTCGACGAACATTTTTGGATGGATAACGCGTATCTGATTGAAAATGGCCATGCTGATCACTCCCCAAGTGGAAATTCATGAAGTTCATGGTTGTTCATGCGACGCCAGTCAGACGCCGTGCCCAGTGCAGCAATAGGTTCAGAAGAGATAAAAGTGGTGCTGTTATTTTGATAATGATGCAACGTGAAATAGTCAGGATAAGGGGTGTCATCGGGATGCCACTGCCACGCCCAGGCTTTATCCCGGGTGACAAAAATCGCATTAGCCGCACTGCCACCCGGTGACACGCGCGCCATCTTGCTGCGCAGGTAGTCACAGGTAAAATCGGCAGGCGTCACCTGATCGACGATATATTCAAGGTATTCGGCGGAGTCAAAGCGCGATTCCGCCATGCCCAGTTGCGCATAGACCGTGGGTAAAAAGCCGTTGTGCATCATGTACCACTGTGTCGCGCCGCTGGTGCGCCACAGCGGATGGGAAAACTCGATGCCGTGATTTTTGCTCAGCGTGGCGTGGCGTACATGTACCGCCAGAAAACGACTGTGACGCAATGCATCAACATCAATACCGGGCAGCGCATCAGCAAAGGTGCCAGTGCCATGCAGGGTGCGAATCTTTCCCTGATCCAGCCACAAACAGCCCCAGCCATTAGGGTGCTGTTTGATCGGGCCGTCATGCGTGGCGGTTTCGCCACAGCTCATGGCGCGTGCGGCGTCCAGTACCGCTGCCGCATCAAACTGACCGCTTGCCAGAATCATTCTGCACATAGAAGATCTCTCCGGGGGGCTAAGGACGGAACGTCGAGAATCTGCTGGAACACCGCTAACACATCGTCACGGCTGTCTGCGGCAAGACGGAAGGTGGCGAGGATACCAGCATGACGGGTGAGGTCGGCGTAGAGCGAGGATCGCGGCGAGACGGCCAGCGCGGGCAGATTGAGCGGTGGCAATAGTTGACCGCGCTGATGTTGGGCGATCCAGCGTTCCGCTGCGTCATATTGCAGGCGCTGACGCAGGCGCAGGCGACCAATGGCCTGGGCTTGCTTAGGGAAGTGCAGCACCGGCAAACCCCGTCCGGCTTCAATCTGAAACGCTACCTCCGCCCAGTTAATGCCGGTGACTTCCTCGACCAGATTCACCACGCCCATGCCCGATAAGCGGAAGCCCATTTCGAGGAAGTGCGGTTCACCGTTCACCATAATAAAATCGATGTGGAAGGCGCCCTGGCGATAGCCAAAGGTCTCACAGCAAAAGCTCATCAAACTGGCAAAGGCCGCAGGCAGCTGTTGTGCAGCCATCGCCACATGGCCGGATTCGTAAAAGCTGATACAGCCTTCTGCATCGATGTGGTGCTCGATCACCTTTTGACAGCAGGTCAGCGCCACCGCGTGTCCGTTATCCACCACACCTTGTAGTGAATACTCGTCGCCCGGCAGCCAGCTTTCGACAATAAAGCCGCTAAAGCCGCGCCCGCCGTAGTTCATGGTCTCCACCAGCTTGCCGATCACCGCATCGAGCTGGCTGGCCTCTTCCACCAGCCAGATCCCTAATCCGCCGCCGCCATCCACCGGTTTGATCACGCAGGGATACAGCAGTGCATCACGCGCGTCACGAATGCTCAGCGGTGAGGCAAAGAAGCGAAACTCCGGCTGTGGAAAGCGTGGCCAGGCTTTACGCAAGGCCATGCGCTGTGCGTACTTATCCGGCGGAATAAAGCAAGGTCCGGCATCCGGCCCGGCCAGCAGTTCGCGTACGCGACCGGCGCTGGCGTTGTAGGCTTCAAAGCCTGCCAGCACTACCTGAGGATGTTCCAGTAAGCCCGCGCGCAGACAGGCCTGTAACACATCCCACGGATTTTCCGGGCGATCGAGACGCACAATCAGATCGAACGGCAGCTGAATGCTCAAGCTTTGATAGTCGACAAAGTCGCCCATCTCCGCCAGCACGGTAAAATAGCCTTCGCGTTTTGCCACTGCGCAGTACGGATTTTGCCCGTCACGCGTGGCGCCAATCTGCAGGAAAATCTTTCTCATCGCGTCGCCTTACCGGGTTAACGCCCGGAGATCACTTCAGTGACGATGTCTTGCAAGGCACCGTTGTTGACCTGAATCACTGCTTTGTGGGGATCGAAACGCAGCACGCGTGAGAGCGCATCGCCGCGCGTGCCATCCAGCAGCGTATTGACCTGTGCACTGCGCCAGCACTGGCGCATCTGTGCAATCGTCAGGCCGGAGAGCTGCTCCAGCTGCTGTGCCAGCAGCAAATCATCGCTATCGCCGCATAGCAGTGCCCGCACCGCCTGTTCATCAGGCGCCTGATCGAGCTGTTGTAGCCAGACATTGAGCTGTTGGCCTTGCGCGATAAACGGCGAATAGATCATGCACACCAGCTGGGTTTCGTTGAGGCCAAACGCCTGTTCGGCAAACTGCGCTGCACGCTGGCGAGCGCGTTCAATCGCCGCATCGTCCTGATAACGCGCCGCCATTTCCGCAATCAGTTGCGGCGGGAAATCTTTCTTCTCCATCAGGCCGAGCGCAAAGCGCACATATTCGCGAATGCCTTCGGCGTAGCTACGCTGCATCAGCGTCTCCGCTCGCAGACCGCGAATATGTGCCATTAACGTCGGGTTGCCGCAGTCCGATTCAGAGAAGCTGAACATCAGCTCATCAAAGCGGAAGTGCATGAACTCGGTGAGTAGCGACCAGTGCGCACCCGCTTCATAGGCGGTGTCCTGATAGATGTTGAAGAACAGCGGATCGCGTGCCAGCTGCCAGGTGATGCGATGGGCCGGGGTAACCTGCTCGGCGCCGTAAATGTCGGCGAAATAGCGTTCTGCCACGCCATCCAGGGTTTGCAGGAAGCCGCTAAAGCCGCGTGATTTGTCGGCAACGGGCGCATCAAACAGGCGTGAAAGATGACGAGCCCAGGCGAGGTAAGCGGTCTGCTCCTGCGGCGAATCACCGGTGATGATCACATCCACGCCGCCCTCGTAGTGCGCGGCAAGGCCAAACGAGTTCACCATGCTGAGGTTGCAGGCGTTACAGAAAGTGGAGCGCGCATCGGCACGAAAGCGATGGCCATTCATCAGCACATCGTTGCGATTCTGCTGGCGCACGCTGTCGGGCATCGGCAGATGACGTTCAAAGTGGCGGATTTGCAAGCCATCAGTCACCAGGCATTCGATAAAGTCATCACCCGGAATGTGCAATGCACGATATACGCGGTCGATATTTTCCATCACGCTGTCGTTCATCGCCGCATGACGATTGGTGCTGATGCGCAGCTGGAAGGTGCTGCCCTGCTGCTGCCAAATCAGCCCCTGAATGTAGCGCACATACGCCACCATGTAGCTGCTGTCTTTCCCGCCGCCATAGGCGAGTAGCACGCGATTGTTAGCGGGATTGTCGCTATCGGGTAGGGCGGCAAGTAAGCGTTGAGAACAGCGTTGAGCAGAATCGATAATCGCGGGCGTGAGATAACCTTCAATTTCTCTCATCATGGTGGACAGATTATTCATTTTTCACTTCATCCTTTGGCTAATAAAATCGCCGTTACCGTGCTGGCGGTAACGGGCAGGAAAAGGGGCCACGAAGTTGCAACGGAATGAATGTCTGAGGCTGAATTAACAGATGCAGCCTAAAGTACTTTGAATGTAATCTGATGGATACGCACAGATCAGCACGATATAGGGTGGAACAGATGGCGGATGGAACGGGTGAACAGGAGAGCCAGAGTAGTCGTTACCGTCAGATTGCAGAGCAGATAAAACAAGCCATTCACAGCGGATCGCTGCCGCCTGATAGCCGTTTACCGTCGGTGCGCACGCTGGCGACGCAGTACAGCGTCAGCATGACCACTGCGCTGAAAACATTACGCACGCTGGAGGATGAGCACTATGCCGTTGCGCGTCCTAAGTCCGGCTTTTTTGTGGCGCCCCGTCAGGTTCCCAGGGGGTTACCCGCTGCCATCCACAGCGAACAGCCGCGTGAAGTCGCCCCGCTGGATGAACAAACCGAGCTGCATCTGGCCATGCTGGGCTCCGATTGTCGTGTGCGGCTGGATCTGGCCAATGGCGATATCTCGCTCTATCCGGTCAAGAAAATTGGATTGCTGATGCGCCAGATGGGCTACAGCAAACCGGCACTGCTCGGCAACACGGTGAAGGGCACCGGCTATGCGCCGCTCAAAGCCGAGATTGCACGCCGCGCGGTGGATTATGGCTGCAATATCAGCGCTGATGACATCCTGATCACCAACGGTTGTATCGAAGCTATCTCACTGGCTTTGCGCGCCACCACCCGCCCCGGCGATATCGTGGCAGTGGAATCGCCGTGCTACTTCGTGCTGTTGCAGATGCTGCATAATCTCAATCTGCGCGTGATTGAAGTGGAAGCCGGGCCGGAAGGTTATGTTAACGTCAGTAAACTTACCGCGCTGTTTCAGCGTAAAGCGGTGCAGGCCTATCTCACCATCAACAACATCAATAATCCGCTGGGGAAAAGCATTCCCAACGAGCAGAAAGCCTATATTGCGCGTCAGGCCGATGAGAATGATGTGGTGATTATTGAGGATGATATTTTCGGTGATACGGCGTTTGGCAATCGCCGTCCGTTCCCGATGCGCGCCTTTAGCCCGAATGCCATTCTTTGCAGCGGCTTCTCGAAAACGGTGGCGCCCGGTATCCGCATTGGCTGGGTGCACAGCAGTAATTACATGCGCAAAATCGCCTCGCTGAAATACACCACCAGCATGGGCACCTCGGTGTTGTCACAGGCAGCGATTGCTGAACTGCTGCGCAGCGGCGGCTACGATGCGCATCTGCGCAAATTGCGTCGTGAGTTGAAGAATCAAATCCACCATATGCGCCAGGCGGTGTTGCGTTATTTCCCTGCGGGCACGCGTGTATCGGATCCTGAAGGCGGCTATGTGTTGTGGGTGGAAATGCCCATTCAGTCGTTAAACGTGCGCGCGCTGTTTCTTAAAGCGCGTAACGCGGGCATCGGTATCGCGCCGGGACATATCTTCGCCACCGATCACCGTTACGATCACTGTTTCCGACTGAACGCCGGTTTTGGCTGGAATGCGGAAGTGGAGGAGGCGATCAAGCAGCTGGCGCAATGGTGCCAGCTATCGCTGGTGGCGGATAAATAGAGATTATTTGGAAGTAGTTCACAAATTTAAATAAACATCGGCTGCTGTGTTTATTATTCACTACCAGTTAATGGAATCACTAATTTATTCTTGTCTGGCTTGGTTTATCATTAAATATATGAAATAGATGACAAGGATAAGTAATGAAAATTTTTGGAAAGGATATCCCTACACGTGGATTCATTATTTTCGCATTGTGGATTTGGACTTTCTTTACCCTATCGCATGAATCCTTACCCTATGTCCCGGTGAATAATCCTGGATGGGTTGGCGTAGTAGCATGGTTATTTATGCTGATCGGAGCCTATGCTTTTTATTCAAGCCTGTTCCGATTTTACGACTGGTACAATAATAAATAATGCATCAACGCCTCCCGATTAATTTCGAGAGGCGTTTTAAAAGATTGGTTTAGCCAATCTTCTCCAGCTCTTCCGCCAGAATCTGCACCGCGCGTTCAATCTTCTCCGCATCCGGTACATAGTTCATGCGCATACATTGATGTGTATGCGGCCATTCCTGTTCCAGACCAGGGAAGAAGAAGTGGCCCGGCACCATCAGCACGCCGCGCGCTTTCAGGCGCTGATACAAGGCTTCGGTGCTGATCGGCAGATCGCGGAACCACAGCCAGAGGAAAATTGCCCCTTCGGGTTTGTGGATCAGGCAGCGATCTTCCGGCAGATAGCGGTGCAGAATGGCAATCGTCTCGCTCACCTTGTCCTGATAGAACGGCTTGATCACCTCTTCCGACAGACGCAGCAAATCGCCACGCACGATCATCTCAGTGGCAATCGCCGGGCCGATACTGCCTGGCGCTAAGCTGATAATCCCATTCATGTTACCAATCGCGCTAATCGTGCTCTCATCGGCGACGATAATGCCGCAACGTGCACCCGGCAGGCCGAGTTTCGACAGGCTCATGCACAGAATGGTATTTGGGTTCCACAGCGGACGGGCTTCGCTGAAGATAATGCCGGGGAAGGGCACACCGTAGGCGTTATCGATCAGTAATGGCACGCCGTGCTGCTGTGCCAGCGCATCCAGCTGCATCAGCTCGTCATCGGTGATCACGTTACCGGTCGGGTTGGTTGGGCGCGACACGCAGATCAGGCCCACGTCCTCATTCAGCGGCAGGTGGTCGAAATCGACGTGATACTTGAACTGACCTTCTGGCAGCAGCTCAATGTTCGGCCTGGCGGAAACAAACAGATCTTCTTCCAGTCCGGCATCGGCGTAACCGAGATACTCCGGTGCCAGCGGGAACAGCACGCGTTTTTTACTGCCGTCGGCGCGACGACCCGCGAACAGGTTAAACAGATAGAAGAACGCGCTCTGGCTGCCGTTGGTCAGCGCAATATTTTGTGCGGTAATCGGCCAGCCCAGCTCTTCACGCAGCATGTTCGCCAGCGCATCCAGCAGCAGCGTTTTACCACGCGGACCGTCGTAATTGCACAGCGCTTCGCTCAGTTTTCCGTCCTGATGCATCTGCAGCAGCAGCTGGTTGAAGTAGTCATTAATGGCCGGGATCTGCGCCGGGTTGCCGCCGCCAAGCATAATGGTGCCGGGCGTGCGCAGGCCTTCACCCATGTCTTCCATCAGACGTGAGATGCCGGAATGTTGAGTAAATTTGTCGCCGAACTGAGAAAAGGACATAGGAAGTTAAAACATTGTAATCGGGAATGGGCAACCACCTTAGCGCCCGCCACGGGCAGGCGCAATGGCTAAAGCAGCAAGCTTAGGCCTGGATTTGCGGGTTAACGCAGTTTTTCTCGACTTTGCCGCTCAGCGCAGCAATCAGGTTATCCACCGCATCACGTGCCATACCGTAACGCGTTTCATGGGTGGCTGAGCCGATGTGCGGCAGCGCTACCACGTTCGGCAACTTAAGGATCTCCGCATCGGCAGGCACCGGCTCCACTTCAAACACATCCAGACCGGCTGCGTGAATCGTGCCGTCCTTCAATGCCGCCGTCAGCGCTTGCTCATCAACCACCGGGCCGCGACCTGCATTTATCAGGATGGCGCTGGGTTTCATCATCTTGAGCTGTGCAGCGCCAATCATATGGTGCGTCTGCTCGGTCAGCGGCAGGCTGATGCAAACAAAATCACTCTCTTTCAGCAGCGTTTCAAGATCACAGGCACGTGCACCGAAGCGGGTTTCCGCCTCTTCATGCTGGCGGCGTGCGTTGTAGAGAATGTTCATGCCAAAGCCGAAGTGCGCACGCTGCGCCAGCGCCAGGCCGATACGGCCCATGCCAAGAATCCCCAAGGTTTTGTGATGCACGTCGATGCCGAAATGTTCTGGTCCGATGCTTTTCTTCCATTCACCGGCCTTAACCCATTGATCCAACTCGGTGACGCGACGGGCGGTGCTCAGCACCAGCGCCATCATGGTATCGGCCACGGTTTCGGTCAAAACGGTTGGCGTGTGCATCAGCAGTACATTGCGCTGATTTAAGGCTTCGACATCAAAGTTGTCGTAACCCACAGACACGGTAGAACAAGCGCGTAAGGCGGGCATCTTCGCCAGCAGATCACCATTTACTTTACCGCCTGAGCCGAGCAAACCCTCGGCTTGCGCAAACTGTGCGGCATGCTGTTGCACGGTTTCGGGGGAGACGTCATGCACTTCGGTGACGGTAAAATGGGCATCCAGTTTAGCGCGCAGATCGTCTGGCAGGCTCTTATAAAGAATCACAGCAGGTTTCATCATTTGCTCCCTGTAGAACGTGTGACGGGCGACCTGAGCCGCCCGGAAAAGTCATTTCTTACGCTTTCAGGCGTGCTTCGCCCCATGAATCGGTGCTGTCTTGTTCTCCGCGGGCTTGACGATTAACGTCAGCCACACCGAGACCAGCAGCGCGGCACCCATAAAGATATAAGAGGCAGCAGGACTGCCGGTTGCGCCATTAAGATAGCCTACAATCCACGATCCGATGAAGGAGCCGAGTGCGCCCATGCTGTTAATCAGCGCCATGGCACCGCCAGCAACGTTGCGTGGCAGCATCTCAGTAATCAGGGCAAAGAACGGGCCGTAAGGGGCATACATCGCGCCTCCGGCAATCACCAGCAGCGCATACGACAGCCAGAAGTGGCTGGAACCGACCAGATAGGAGCCAAGGAACGCCAGCGCCCCAATCAGCAGCAGCGGCCAGACAAACAGCTTACGGTTTTGCTTTTTGTCAGACGCCCATGACACCACGACCATCGCAATGGTCGCCACCAGATAAGGCACTGCTGAAAGCCAACCCGCCTCGACCATACCCATCTGTGTGCCGTTACGCAGAATCGAAGGCAGCCACAGTACGAAACCGTACACGCCAATGCTCCAGGCAAAATATTGCATGCACAGAATGATCACATTGCGATTTCGGAAGGCTTCGCCATAGTTACGCACCGCTTTGATGCCTTCCTGCTCTTTCTGCAACTGCGCCTGCAGTGCTGATTTCTCTTCGTCGCTCATCCATTTGGCTTGTGCTGGCTTGTCCTGCACCAGGAACCACCAGGCCACGGCCCAGATCACCGCCGGGATGCCTTCGAAGATAAACATTTCACGCCAGCCGAAAGCATTAATCAGATAGCCGGACACCACCGACATCCACAGCACCGTGACCGGATTGCCGAGGATCAGGAAAGTATTGGCGCGCGAACGTTCCGACTTAGTGAACCAGTTACTGATGTAAATCAGCATCGCCGGCATCACCGCCGCTTCCACCACGCCAAGCACGAAACGAATCGCTGCCAGCATCGGAATGTTGCTTACCACGCCGGTTAATGAGGCACAGCCGCCCCACAGAATCAGGCACCAGAAAATCAGCTTCTTCACGCTGCGGCGTTCGGCATACACCGCGCCGGGGATCTGGAAGAAGAAATAGCCAAGGAAGAACAGGGCACCCAACAGCGATGACATGCCTTTGGTGATGCCGAGATCGTCATTAATCCCTGCGGCAGAGGCGAAGCTAAAGTTCGCCCGGTCCAGATACGCCAGACTGTAGGTGATAAACACGATGGGCATGATAAACCACCAGCGTTTTGGCGCGATTGTCTGCGATTTCATGGGTGACTCCTCTGTTTTGAGGCGGGCACATTCAATGGATGCGCCTCGAAATAATCGGGTTGTGTAGAGACAGACGGATTAACCAGGTACACCTGAATGCGTACCCTCCTGCAGGGTCACCGATTAAGGCAACCGCTTAATTAAAAATCGCCCAGCGCCGCGCGCGTCGGCAGGCCTTCACTGTCGCCGGCGACCTGAATCGCCAGCGAACCAATCTTGTTACCGCGCAGAATCGCCTGTGGCAGCGATTTGCCCTCCAGCAGTGCGCTGATCAGGCCCACGGCAAAACCATCGCCCGCGCCGACGGTATCCACCACGTTATCGACGAGAATCGGTGCGACATTGCCCTTTTCACCATCGGCGGTTTTATACCAGGCGCCGTCGCAGCCGGTTTTGATCACCACAGCCCGTACACCTTTATCCAGATAGAAATCGGCGATGGCTTCTGGCTGACGATAGCCGGTCAGAATGAACCCTTCTTTCTCACCCGGCAGCACCCAGTCTGCATACTCTGCCAGCAGATTCAGTTGCTTACGCATTTCCTCCTCGCTGCGCCATAACACCGGGCGCAAATTCGGATCGAAGGAGATGGTTTTGCCGCGCGAACGCATCTCTTTGGCCGCATGTTTGGTCAACTCAAGCGAGCTGTCGGAGAGGGCGGCGGCCACGCCGCTCAGGTGCAGGTGGCGCGCGCCACCAAAATAATCCGCATTAAAATCGTCTGGTGACAGATGGCTGGCGGCGGAGCCTGCACGGAAATATTCCACTTCAGGATCGGAACCGTCATCGACGCGCGACTTGAGCTGAAAACCGGTGCGATAGCGGGTATCGGTGGTCACACAGTGATGATCGACCTTCTCTTTCGCCAGCTGTTGCAGCGTAAAACGGCCGAAACTGTCATCGCCGACGCGGCTGACCCAGCCGACCTGTAAACCAAGGCGCGCCAGGCCGATGGCTACATTCAGTTCGGCACCGGCAATACGTTTGACGAAGCCCTCTGCGGCGGCGAGATCCCCGCTTTGCTGAGCGATAAACATCGCCATCGCTTCGCCAATCGTGACCACATCCAGTTGCTTCATCATCGACTCCTTACAGCGCACGCAGCAATTCAACGTAATGGCGTGTCACGGCCAGCAGATCTTCGCCTTCGAGTGGGAACTCGATGCCGCGCGGCGCATCAGCAGGCAGTGCGTTAAGCAATGTGCGCCAGCTGCCGTCGGTTTCGTCCAGCGCCACCGCACGGAAGCTCTCGCCATGTGGCACCGCGGCTTTCACGTGAATGTAGCTGACGTAACGGCTGAGCTGCGCTGCGGCCTGCAAAGCGTCTTCGCCGGTCCACTGCCAGTTGCCCATGTCGAAGGTCATATCCAGCGGCAGGGCGGCATCGCAGGCACGATGGAAGAAGGTCTGCATCGGGGCCAGTTTGCTGTCTGGCGTTTGATCGTTTTCCACCACCACGGTTACTGGCGATGCGGCGAGTACCTCAACCAGCGCAGCGTCGGAGAGATCGACAAAATGGCCGAGGGCGATTTTCAAACGCTTAGCGCCAATCTGTTCGGCTTCCAGCAGGAACTGCCCCAGGCGAGGGTTGAGCGAGCCATCTTCCAGCCACAACGCTTCCGGCACCGAGTAGCTGGCACTCAGCTGCTGTTGAGCAATTGCCTCGTTGAGCGAATGCAGTCTCAGCAGATCATCTTCGCTGAATAGCTCACGACGGATTTCTACGCCATCCGCGCCAGCGGCTTTGATCAGCGGCAGCAGGGCGGTTTGACCACCTAACTCAGCGACTTTGTGCGTGCCGTAGGCGGCGGTGACCACGATGATTTCCGGATGTGCCATGTTGTCTCTCCATTGAACTCGGAAGGATGCGGTCTGAGCCGCCCGTTGTTTTAAATCGATGTCTTAAAAAAAACCTAAATGGAACCGGTTCCAAATGAAAGGAAGAGAGTGTGGAATTATGATCCTGCTCACGAAGTGAGCCAGAGAAAAGGGGATTAGCGCAGCGGCTGGCTGGAGCCGCGCACAATGAGCTCACCGGGGAAAACCTGCTCATTGATCGGCTGCTCATTACCGTCAATGCGTGAGATCACCTGTTCCAGCGCCGCATAGCCAATTTGCCAGGTGGGCTGTTTCAGGGTGGTGATGCCCACGCCCGCCAGTGCGGCCCACTCCAGCTCATCAAAACCAAGCAGGCCAATGGTTTCACCCCAGCGCTGTTCGAGCCGCTGCAAGGCGCGCGCCACCTGCAAGGTCAGGGCTCCGTTGGCGGCCATCACCGCGCAGCGTTTGTCACTGTGGCGTTGCTGGAATGTCCGCAGCACCTGCTCCAACTGTTCTGGCTGATGCAGGGGGACTTCGGCGTTTTCCGCCATCACGCCGGCGTGGGCTTTACAGGTGTCATAGAACGCGCCGAGTCGTTCACGGCGGGTGTTAACGCTACCCAAGGGTTCGCTGAGGAACAGCAGGGCATCGTAACCGTTGTCCAGCAGATGCTGGGTGGCAATTTGCGCGGCTTCGGGGTTATTCAGGCCAACCACATCACAGGCGAAGTCAGGAATTTTACGGTCAATCAGCACCATCGGCAGCATCGACTGCTGCAGGCGCTTCAGCACCTCTTCGTGCATCCCGACCGCGTTCACCACGATGCCCTCAACCTGATAGCTGCTCAGCAGTTGCAGATAATACTGCTCGCGATCGACTTCGTTGTTGGTGTTACACATCAGCAGCGTAAAGCCCTGCGCACGGCAGGCCGCTTCGATACCGCTCAGCACATCCACGGAATAGGGATTGGTAATATCCGCGATAATCAGGCCAATCAGCCGCGTGCGGCCACGCTTCAGGCCGCGTGCCATCTGGCTGGGACGATAATCGAGGTCGGCAATCGCCTGTTCAATACGGGCTTTGAGATCGGGCGAGAGCAGATTCACTTCGCCATTAAGATAGCGGGAAACGCTGGTTTTACCGGTTTTTGCCGTGCGGGCAACGTCACTGATTGTGGCTCGTGGCGGCCTGGTCTTCATCGCGTACACCTGAATAATAAAATCAGGCGAAGACTATCACAGCGCGGCGCGCACGCAATCATTGTGCATCAGAAGTGAGGCGCAACATCGGTTGCCACAGCGTCTGGAGCTCCTCAAGCGGTGCACCTTCCAGCAGTTGCAGCACCATTTCGGCCACGCGTTCGCCAATGCGCTGCTGCGATAGCTGCAAAATCGCGTTCACCGGATGATCGATAATGGAGTCATGCGGCAAGCCATCGTAGACATAGAGGGGGATCGCCCGCGCGCCGCTTAAACGGTCGGCCTGCTGCAACGCGATGGCCGCGCCTTCACCCAGCGGCGCACAATCCGTGATGATGGCTTGAGGCGCGATATCCTGCGCCAGCCAGCGCTGTGTTTGCTGGTAACCGGCACGACGTGTTACCGGCAGCGCGGCCAGCATCGTTGGCGCGATAGGTGGTTGATGCTGTGTGAGGGCATCGATAAAGCCATGGCGACGATCGAGGATATACGTGCAGGGCTCGCTGCCGCCAAGATAGGCAAGCCTTGTCAGCCCTTGTTGCAGGCAGTGTTCAGCGGCCAGCAAGGTGCCTGCATGATTATCGTAATCAAACCAGGCATAAGGTTGCGGCAGCTGGCTGCGGCCCAGCGTGAGAAAGCGATAGCCTTTCTGCTGCAAACGCTGCAGACGGATATCATGCGGTTGGGTATGGGTGAGAATCAGCGCATCCAGCGCGCCACTGCGCAGCAAGCGCATCAGCGTGCGGTGCTTATCCTGCGGTTTATCCGGCAGGATCATCAGATCAATGTCATGCTGAGCAAGGCGTTGATCCAGCGTCAACAGCATTTCACTGTAATAGCTGTCATTCAAAGAGGCGGTGCTGACCGGGAAAACCAGCCCGACGGCATTGGCGCGCCCGGTCTTCAGACGGCGCGCGGCATCATTCGGACGATAGCCGCGTGAAGTGGCTTCTTCTTCAATACGTTTACGCGTGGCGGCCGCAACATCGTCATAGCCATTTAGCGCACGACTCACGGTGGTAACAGAGAGGCCGAGGGCAGCGGCAATGGCTTTGAGCGACATGATGACGTTTTCCACCGATCAAATTTTGATCACGCTAGCATAAAGTATTTCACGGCTCTATTGGTTGACGATTATAGAGCGTTATCTGATACAAAAAGCGTCAATTGCGGTGTAAAAACGTGCGGAAAAGCCGATCTGCAGAAACAGATCGGCGAGCGGGATTAACCCAGTGGACTCAGCGTGATCTCGACGCGGCGGTTTTGTGCTTTACCCGCTTCGGTGCTGTTGCTGGCCACCGGATTATCCGGGCCCATGCCCTGCGTGCGCAGACGGTTCTGGGCTACGCCTTGCAGAATCAGGCCGCTGGCCACGCTATCCGCACGCTGTTGCGACAGGCGCATATTCAGCGCGCGCGTACCGGTGCTGTCGGTGAAGCCCACCACATTGACGGCGGTTTTAGGATACTCTTTCAGCACCATCGCGACACCTGTTAAGGTGTTAGCACCTGCGGGTTTCAGGTTGCTGCTGTTAGAGTCAAAGGTGACGTTATTCGGCATATTCAGCACGATGTTATCGCCCTGACGCGTCACGCTGACGCCAGTACCGCGCATTTTGTCGCGCAGCTTCGCTTCCTGCACATCCATGTAATAGCCGACGCCACCGCCCAGCGCCGCACCGGATGCGGCACCAATCAGCGCGCCTTTGCCGCGATCTTTCTTCGACGATGACAACACGCCAACGCCTGCACCCAGCACGGCACCTAAGCCCGCGCCGATGCCGGATTTCCCGGCCTGCGATTCGCCGGTATAAGGATTGGTGGTACAACCGGACAGCACAACGCTGCCGCTGAGTAACAAGGCCAGCGTCAAACTACGCTTTTTCATTGAAAATCCCTCACAAAGTCACACGGGGAAAATGCCCCAAAACGGCACTATTATGCCGTTCAATAATGGGGAAATGCGTGAGGGTCAGTCTTAAAGTGTAAAGTTTTGCGTTAAAGATTATCGGGATGGCAGAAACAGCTGGTTTGATGATCGTTAATCAGCCCACACGCCTGTATAAATGAATGGCAGGTTGTGGGACCGACGAATTTAAAACCACGCTTCTTTAACGCCTTAGAGAGCGCAATGGCAGGCTCGGAGGTGGTGGGCGCCAGCTTGTAATCGGCGAAACGGTGCAAAATCGGCTGATTATCGACGAATGACCAGATAAAGCGTGAAAAGTCTTCGCCTTCCGCTTCCAGCGCCAGCATGGCTTTGGCGTTATTGATGATCGCCTCCAGCTTGCCGCGATGACGAATTAATCCGCTGTCTTGCAGCAAGCGCAGCATGTCTGCCTCATCCATCAACGCCACGGCCTGAGGATCAAATTCGTGGAACGCGCGACGATAGTTCTCACGTTTCTTGAGCACGGTGATCCACGACAAACCCGCCTGTTGTCCCTCAAGGCAGATCATTTCAAATAAGGCCCGCTTATCAGTTTGCGGCACACCCCACTCATTATCGTGGTACGCCAGATAGAGTGGATCCTGTGTTACCCAGCCACAACGTTGCATATTACTCTCCCTAAGCATGAGGAAAATACAGTTAATCCCTTGACGTATTACAGAATCGATTAATAGTTAATCAATGGGTGCCGATAATCAATAAACCTGAATCTTAACGCCCGTATCCTTTCTGGCTCGTCAGGAGTCTTTCATGTTGCAGAAAAGTGAGTGGACAGGCCAGCACAATCTCATGCTGGCTTTAGGCAGTGTGTGGCTGTTATTTGCGGCGCTGCCGGCTTACGCATGGGATGAATCGGGCGCGGATTATGTGCCGGATTACAATGCGATACTTGCTGAAAAGATTTCCAGTCATCACCTGATGTTGACAGAAGATCGTGACACCAGCCTGATGGATGCCGCGCTTAATTCACCGGATGAGAGCGCGATGGTGCTGCACAGTGAAAAAGCCAGCGTGGGGAATGCCCCCTTTGCTAACCGCTATTCGGCAGGCTGGCAGATGCCGATGAGTGCGACGCTGCGCACCGGTCCGGTGGCGCAATTCGCGGTGGATGATTCGCGAGTGAGTTGCCCGAAGTGTGAATTTGTCGATGGCAATCACGCCGGACATATTGCCTCACTGGGCTGGCGCGCTGATTCCACCCTTGACTGGATTTCACCCTGGGCACAGGTTAGCTACAGCCATCAATTGAGTGATGAAAATGCGTCATCGCTGCGCGATCGCCCCGAGGAGATCGGCCATGAAAGCAACTGGGTGGATGTCAGCGTGGGGGCCAATGTGCCGTTTGGGCAAAATATGGCGGCTTTCGCCTCCTTCTCGCAAACCGGGGCGGTGGTCAGCGGTGAGCAGTTTATTTACAGCCTTGGCGTCAGCGCCAGCTTCTAAATCCTGCGCGATCCATCGCGTTAAAACAGGTACACTGACCACTTAGCGCTAAACCTATCGGCGCTCCGGGTTGGTCAACGTCAGGTTTCTTCATGTCAGTTAAAATCTTATCTTCAACGCTGGTGGGGCTGGATGGCTTTTGCCAGGATCCGCTTGCCGTGTTGCAGCAGGCCGATAACGGCGTACTGGCGGTGCTGCACAACAATGCGCCCGCTTTTTATGCGCTGACACCGCAGCGTCTGGCACAGTTGCTGGCGCTGGAAGCCGCAGCGCAGCAGCCAAATGATGTCACGCTGGATGACAGCCTGTTCCATACCGATGCGGCACCGATTGCCACACCGGTAGGCAAGTTTGCCATGTACGCGGGCTGGCAGCCGGATCACGATTTTCAGCGGCAGGCCGCCATCTGGGGTGTGGCGCTGAATGAACCGGTCACCGCAGCCGAACTGGCTACCTTTGTGGCTTACTGGCAGGCCGAAGGCCGACTGTTCCATCATGTGCAGTGGCAGCAGAAACTGGCGCGCAGCGTACAAATGAACCGCGCTGCTAATGGCGGTCAGCCCAAGCGCGATGTCACCCAGATCAGCAATACTCAATATGATATTCCCGATGGATTCCGAGGTGAGTGATGAAAACGCCGAACGATCTTTTCAGTCGCCTGAAAAAATTTATGCCTGCGGATGTGCAGCCGAAATTTAAAAACGGTGAAGAGCTGCTGGCGTGGAATCAGGAGCAGGGCCGTCTGCGCTCCGAAGCCATCGTGCGCGAAAACCGCGCCATGAAAATGCAGCGTATCATGGGGCGTTCCGGTATCCGTGAGCTGCACATGAACTGCTCGTTTGATAACTATCGTGTCGAGAATGATGGTCAGCGCAAAGCACTCGCGCTGGCGCGGGAGTATGCCGCCGGGTTCGACAACAGCATCGCCAGCTTCGTGTTTTCTGGCCGCCCTGGCACCGGAAAAAACCATCTGGCCGCCGCCATCGGTAACGACCTCATTCTGCGTGGCAAAAGCGTATTGATTGTCACCGTGGCCGATTTGATGTCGAGCATGAAAGGCACCTTCAGCGGTGGCAGCGACATCACCGAAGAGCGCTTGCTGCAGGATCTTAGCCATGTGGATCTGCTGGTGATCGATGAGATCGGCATGCAGAGCGAATCCCGCTACGAAAAAGTGATCATCAATCAGATTGTCGATCGTCGCTCATCGTCAAAACGCCCAACCGGCATGTTGTCGAATCTGGACCCGGCGGGAATGAACGGCTTATTAGGTGAGCGCGTGATGGATCGTATGCGTCTCGGCACCAGTTTGTGGGTGCGTTTCGATTGGGAAAGCTATCGCAGCCGTGTACGCGGTGATGAGTATTGAGTCAGGTGGGCGCGCGATGAAAGTAGCCGGTAAAGGCCCCGCATTACTTCGATTAAACAACCTTAAGCGCGTGATGACGCAACTGCGTAGCACACGTATTACTTCCCGCCAGGATATCGCGCTGGCGCTGCAGCTGAGTAAAAACACCGTATCCCTGATTGTGGATGATTTGCTGGCGCAGGGCCTGATTCACGAACTCGGCCCGGTGAGCGTGGCAGCGGCTGGGCGCCCAAAAATCGAAATTTCGCTACGCGCGGAAAAGCTAAAAAGCGCCGGCATCATGGTGGAGCGCAACGCCATTCACTGGCGCGTCTGTGATTATTTCTCGCAGGTGATTGCGGAACAGACCTGGCAAACGGCGACCGCCGATCCTGAGCAGCTGCTGCGTGAGCTGGAGGAAGTGTGCCAGACCTTGCACGCCGCGCATCCTGAACTGCTGGGCATCGCCGTAGGCTTTCCCGGCATTATCGATCCACAGCGCGGCAGGGTGCATTTTTCCGCCCATCTTGGCTGGCAGGATGTCGATGTTTTGACGCCGCTGGTCAGCGCCTGCCGTTTGCCGCTGCGCATTATGCATAACGTCAAAGCCGCTGCGCTGCTCTCGGTGGAGCAACTCGATCTGGATAGAGCACAAAGCCATTTTTATCTGCGTATCGGTGAAGGGGTTGGCGGTGCGCTGGTGGAACAGGGCGAAGTGTTTGTCGGCAGCAGCTGGACCGCCGGGGAGATTGGTCATTTGCAGGTGCAACCGAAAGGGCTGCGTTGTAGCTGTGGACGTTCAGGCTGCCTGGAAACGCTGATCAGTCAGCCCGCAATTCAACAGCAGTTGGGGCAGCGTAAAACAGGACTGCGCTGGCAGAATGCCGCCAGTGAACCGCAGATCGTGAGTGAAGTGATGGCGTTAACCGGTCAACATTTGGGCCACGCCCTGAGCCATGTGATGCAGCTGGTGAACCCGGCGAGCATCATTATTGATGGGCCGTGGAATACGCATCCTGCCTTTATCCAGGCGGTTGAAGAAACGGCGCAGGCCAGCACGCTGGCCTTTACCTTCTCCCACACGCAGCTGCATTTCCTGCCGCAGCGTATTGATCCTGCCAACGGTTTGGCGCTGGCGGTGATTGAGCAATATGAGCGCGCCATCTCTTAGGCGCGCTTCATCACATTAATGCCGTGGAATATCAAATGACTCGCTGGATTTGGTCGTTGAGGTGCTCTGTGGCAAATCAGCCTCAACGTTAAACTTCTCCAGCACCAGCCCATGAATTTTCTCCAGCGACACGCCCGCGGTCTCTGGCAGGTAGCGGAAGGTAAAGAAGTACATTCCCAGAGAGAAAATCGCGAACAGCAGCAGCGGGAAGCCACCGTGGAACAGATCCAGCAGCATCGGGCTGCTGTTCATGATCGGGAAAGTACTGCTGATCACAAAGTTCGCCAGCGACATGGCACAGATGGAAATCCCGACGCAGATCGAACGAATTTCGGTAGGGAAGATTTCGCCCAGCACGGTCCAGACAATCTGGCCCCAGGTCATGCCAAAGAAAATCATATAGGCAAACAGACCCACCACCGCCAGCATACCCGGCAGGTGATAATAGAACGCGATGAACGAGTAAGCGAGGCAGATGCAGGAGGTGATGGCCCCCAGCAGCAGCAGCTTACGGCGGCCAATTTTATCAATCACCATCATGCCCGCCAGCACGCCAATAAACTGACAAATCGACAGCCAGAAGGTCTGCAGCAACGCCGAATCGGTGCTGCCCGCCACGTTCTTCAGCAATGTCGGACCGAAGTACTGAATGACGTTAATGCCGCTGATCTGGTTACCGACCGCCAGACCGATACCGATGATCAACAGCGGAATGGTGGTTTTATCCAGGCGCAGGCGCGATTTATGTTGGTGAGCGGTTTTGTCTGAGAACGAGTGTTTGATTTCATTGAACACGCTCTCGGCATGCTCGCGGTTGGAAATTTTGGTCAGCGTATCCAGCGCTTCATCGTATTTGCCCTTGAGCACATTCCAGCGCGGAGATTCCGGGATAAAGGCGATGAAGAAGATGAACAGTGCACAAGGCACCAGTGCAGTAGCCAGAATATAACGCCAGCCCATGTTAATCATCACCTCGGGCAGCGTCGATTTGGTGATGAAGTAGTTGGTCAGTAACACCACCGATTGTCCACCGACACAGCATACCGCATAGAGTGCAGTGGTACGGCCGCGAAACTTCGAGGGCGACAGTTCCGCGAGGTAAATCGGCGAAATCACCGAGGCGAGGCCAATCGCCAGCCCACCAATGATGCGGAACAGCACAAACACCGTGAAGTTGTGGGCGATGGCGGTGCCGATCACCGAAACGGTGAACAGCAACGCGGTAATGGCGAGCGATTTTTTGCGTCCGAGTTTGTCGCTCAGTCGCGGGGCAATAAAGCAGCCCACTAAGCTTCCCAGCAGAATGTTGGAAACGGCCCAGCCGGTTTCTGCGGGGGTTAACTGGAAATATTCACTTAAAGGTTCGATTGCACCGGAGATAATTGAAGAGTCATAGCCCATTAGCAGTCCGCCAAATGCCGCGACGGTACAGCAGAGTATGACGTACTTCATGTTGTAGCGTTTTTGCCTGGTATCCATTGTTATAGCCCCTTGTCTCTACGGCCTGAACGTTACGTGTTCAGAAAGAGGAGTGGTGTAGGTTATCGATGTTCAGCGTTTTTCACTCAAGGTCATCGCGTTGGAATATATGTTCTAAATGATGGTTTTTGGATAATTTTTTCCAGAGAGTGTGAACGACGTTGCGAAAATTGCTGATGGCAATATTCACGGTAGGGCCATATTTGGCTGAAATGATAGGTTTTTTATCAGAGGCGAGAGGCGTGATATGACTATTCTTGTTTTTTCTTGCAACGGTGTGAAATTTTTATTCTGTAATGTGACGCTGATTTCTCTCCTTGAGGGAGGTTAAGCGTAGGTTTCATTTTTTTCCGGGCAACGGGCATAATACGTTGATTGACAGGCCATCTTTGCGGACGTCGCAATGAAAACGCAGCGCATCACTCTGGACGATATTGCTACCCTGGCGGGCGTCACCAAAATGACGGTAAGCCGTTATTTACGTACCCCGGAAAAGGTTAAAACGGAAACGGCGGAGAAAATCGCCAGCGTCATGGCTGAAATCGGCTACGTCCCCGATAGCGACAACACCACCGCAACCAAACAGAGTCAGCCGCGTATTGGCGTGCTGGTTCCTTCGTTTAACAACCAAATCTTTGCCGATCTGCTGGCGGGCATTGAGTCGGTCACCAGTGCGCACGGCTATCAGACGCTGGTGGTCAATTACGACTACAACGCCCAGCGTGAAGAGGAGCAGATCGCCACCGTGCTGGCGTTTAACATCAAAGGGCTGATCCTCACCGAATCCGTGCACACGGTGCGCGCCGAGAAATACCTCAATGCCGCCAATATTCCGGTGGCGGAAGTGATGGGGCTGACGGAAGCCAGCGGGCGGATCAACGTCGGTTTTGATAACTATCGCGCCGGTTACGATATGACATCGATGCTGCTGGCCAGCGGCAAACAGCGCGTCATCTATTTTGGTTCGATGTCCGATCGCCGCGATGAGCAGCGCTATGCGGGTTATCGTGATGCGGTAGAAGCGGCGGGCTTCCCGGCGGGAAGAATTGTGCCGAACAAGGTCTCTTCAGTATCGATTGGTACGGGCATGATGACGCTGGCACGCCAGCTCTATCCGGAAATGGACGCGATTCTCTGCACCAATGATGATTTAGCTGTCGGCGTATTGCAGGAGTGTCAGGCAGCCGGAATTGCCGTGCCACAGACGATGGCGATTGCCGGTTTTCACGGGCTGGAGATTGGCCAGGCCACCACGCCGCGTTTAGCCAGCGTGATCACGCCACGTTTTGAGATGGGTAAAGTCGCCACCGAGATTGTGCTGAAGAAGATTAACCAGCAGCCGACTATTGAACAGGTCAATCTGCATTATCGACTCTCGATGGGAGCGACTATCTAGACGACCGGATAAATTGTTGCTATCGGGCGGCTTTGCTACAGTGTCGTGAACTTTAGAGGAATGATCCATGCCCCGCGACAACCGAATGTCCCGCTCACTGCACGCCTTAATTCATCTTGATCGGCACGTTAAACGCGCCACTTCGGAAGCGATGGCGAAGATGTTGGGCACCAATCCGGTGGTGGTACGCCGCATGATGTCTGGCCTGCGCGAAAAAGGCTATGTGGTCTCGGAGAAGGGGCACGGCGGCGGTTGGGAGCTGCGGGTGGAACTCAGCGCGATTACGCTACTGGATGTGTATCAGGCGATTGGGTCGCCAGCGCTGTTCAGTATCGGGCCTGCTGCCGATCCTTCGCCGTGTTTAGTTGAACATGCGGTCGACGAGCGTCTGGATCAGGCGCTCCATGAAGCGGAAGTGCTGCTGCTTCAACGCTTTAGCCACATCACCGTGGCTGATATTGCCGATGATTACCTCAAGAAAATGGCAAAACTGGGGCTGGAATCTGAGCCCCATCCGCTGTGCAGTGAATAACCTCAATCCTGCTTCTGCAAAGTGATCTGCGCATTGTGCTTCATCACATGCGTGGTGACTGCTGCCTGGAACACTTTGAACATCAAACCGTTGATAAAGGTGGTCAGGGTTAAGGTAATGAACGCTGTCATCACCCAATCAATGAGTGCCATATCGCTGTGCAATAGCGCAGGGCGATAAATCACCATGCCCGCGAGCACCGTCCAATGGCTCATGCAGTAAAAGCAGTGGAACAGATGGCCGAGCAGCGCGTGCTTTTTGGCGGTCCACGCGCGTAAGCCAGCAAACAACTCGGTTTGCGTGAGGGTCATCGCGATACTGGCCGCTGCCAGAGCTATCGCGACACAAGTTCCCACGTCTGAAGTCATCCAACTATTCATACATCCTCCTGTCAGGCATTTGTCATGTAACTTACAATATTACATGATAGTGTAAGCTGCAAGCGTCGGGTCAGAACGACAGCCATTAAAGTTTGGCGAGATATCGTTATTTATTGGCTTTAACGCTAAACATAGCCAGCTGAGGCTTTTTTATAATGTTGCTGACTTTTTAATCCGCCATCAGGAGGAAAGATGGATATTCAGGCAGCTTGTATGCATCAACTGATGCTCTGGATCGAAGACAATATTGAACAGCGACTGACGCTGGAGACGGTCGCGCGTCGTGCGGGCTATTCGCAGTGGCATCTGCAACGCATGTTCCGCCACCATACTGGTATCGCGCTAGGCAGCTATATTCGCGAACGTAAACTCACGGCATCGGCGATTGCGCTGATGAACGGTCATATGCCGCTGATGGAGATTGCGATTAAGTATGGCTTTGAGTCGCAGCAGACATGGTGCCGCACTTTCCGCCGCATGTACGATCTGCCGCCCGGCGCGTTTCGTCGTAAATATCATCACAGCCTGCCAGCGATCGATGGGCCTATGAGTCTTCTGATACTGCAACCGCAGACGCGTCAGGCGGCGTAAAGTATTTGCCGGGCGTGGAACCAAAGGCGCTGCGGAAGGCGCTGATGTAACTGCTCACGCTATCAAAACCGACCTGCCACGCTACCTGCTGCACACTTTTGCCGTCGGCCAGTCCTTCCAGTGATTTCAACAGTCGCGACACCTGGCGATAGCGCGAGAGGCTCATGCCCACTGCGCTGGCCCAATGACGGCTAAGGCTACGTGGACTCAACCCCGCCCACTGTGCCAGCTCGGGGCCAGTGCGGGTATCCGCCGGATTATCCATCAACAAGCGCGCAATCTGCCGCAGACGCGGCTCTTCGGGGAGTGGCAGCGTCAGCGCATGCTCGGTGGACTCATACAGCTCATCAAGAAACACATCGCATAACCGATTGTAACGATCGCTGCCCCAGCTATCCGGCGACAAATTTGCCAGCCGCTCAGCCAGCGGTTCCAGCACCGAAGGACAGGAGAGTAGCACCGGGTGTTTTGGCAGCGGTGCCGTCAGCGCTTCATCCACCAACACCGTCCAGCCGAGCACGCGACCTGGCCCGATAATCGCGTGTTCGAAGTGTGGCGGAATCCACCCCACCAGGCGCGGCGGATTGGCGAAGATGCCCGAGGGCGTGTTGACCGTCATCATCCCTTGCTTCAGACAGTAAAGTTGTCCGGCGGCATGTCTGTGGGTGCGGCTTTCTCGATCAAGCTGTTTCGATAATGACGCCGCAATCACTTTGGGTGCATTGGGTTGCAGCAGTTTTTGGCGCAGCTCATCCGCACGCGGATCGCCAGAGAAGGTGAGGTTGTCGGTGGGATGGATGAGCATGGGTGATTCCGCAATAGCCAGCGTGAAAGACAGTATAGAATCATGAACAAGCTGATTTTTAAACAGAGCTCAGTTGTTCGGTTTTACCGAATAACTGCATTGTGCAGGCGAGGTAAAAAGATTTGAACAAGTGGCGGAGGATAGTGCAGAAGTAAAGTGCCAACCTTGCTCTACATCCTCAGGCTGAAATTTTCCAACTTGTAATGATGACTTACAGGTTGCCTAAGCCAATCATTTAGAAATGAGTAACAGTAAGAGGAAGGTGGCGGAAGATCACAGGAGTGCGAATTTATGTATATGACAATGATAAACAAGGATTTTAATTTGTGTACATTAATGTATTATACACATTAATATACACATTAATCTTAGAAGGGTGTTCATCGATGTAAAAGTGTTCTAACCCTATCAGCGACCTCTTCAGGATTTTTTTCATATACCATATAAAGTTTATCACGCAGTAAAGGTAATGCTGTTTTAACTATTTCCTCATCATCTTTTTTTACCAGCGTTAAAAGCTTGACGTCCCCATCGGATATCTCACTTGCCAAGACTGCTCTTAATTCCTTTTGAGGCCATTCTTTATTAACGGAGCTAGCTGATAAAATGGCAATGACATACTTAGATTTAACTAAGGCTGAATTTATTTTTTCTATTAATGAGTCGCCCCAGTTTATTTCAACATGATCGATAAAAGCTGAAATATTAATTTTAGTTAATTCATCGTATACGGGGTTGGCAATATCTTCCTTGTCTTCACTTGCATGGCAGATGAATACATCAAAGTTTTCTGTTTCTTTCATAGCCCTCAGCCCTTCTTTTGTTTTTGATGGATCGTTATGACTCATGTATGACATCAGCTTTAAATATCCCGGGTAATCTTCTCCTCTTACCATTTTTATGAAACTAAGTCTTCCATAGATATGATTTCGGAAAATTTCTGTGGCTTGTTTGTTATTTTTTGTCTTGTATCCTTTTTCTGTAGTAAACAGAAGTGCATACTTTACCTTATCATCTTTCCATCTGTGAATCATTGAGCGTGTAATTCTGATGTATTTTCTGTCAATATTTACTTTCTCATTGACAACCAAGCCCGTAACACTTTGTCTAGTGTTTTTTGTTTGAACTCTAAATTTATCATAGTTAATTCTGAAACCATTTCTTGAGATGATTCCTTCAACAGTCTCGCTAATCTCATAACTTCCATCATCATTTTGTTCAATAATATCAATAACTTTTTTTTGATTAAATGAAAAGGTTATATCATCAGCATATCGAGAGTAAGATATGTTTTTTCTGCCTGCCAGTTGAGTGAGCTGTTTATCAAGCGAGGCAGATGCAAGATTAGCTAATACAGGGGATGTACATGCGCCTTGAGGCAGCTTACCATTGTGAGTGCATAGCTGAGCTAAAACTGTGGCCGCTGGATGAGCAAAATTGAAAGGTTTGCTTTTGAATATCCCATAAACTCTGGCAAATGTTATTGAGTCAAAATAATTTTCAATATCAATATTTACGACAAACTTTTTCTTAGTATGCATGACTGCATTTGTAATGATGCTTTTATCTTTTATGAAGCCGTGAGCAGATTTTTTTGGTCTGTAAAAGTATTCAATAATAGGCTTTATTTTTTCTTGTAGTATTGATAATCCTCCATTGGGAGCATTGATAATTCTTTTGTTCCCATTTTTCTTTTCTATCTCAAAACTTCGGTAGTTATCTTTCTTACTATAGAGAATATAGAGTAATTGGCCGACAGGAATTTCAAGAAGATTTGCAATGTCGTTTGCTGAAGTAACGACAATGTCACCGGATTCAATTAGTTTGCATATTTTTATTAAGCTCTCTTGGTCTATAGTGGATTCGTTTTTGAGCTTTTTGTTTCTCCATTTTATGTTCCTTCCGTCTTTGTATGGTTCTGGTTCAACTTGAGGAAGTTCGGGTGTGGATTCTTGATTTTCTTTATTTGCTAAGTTGAGGCTGTGCATTAATAATTTATCATGTAGTGACAAAATCAACCCCTATAATCTAGTCAATATTACGGCTCTGCCCAATCACTTTGCGCAACGTATAGCTGACAACCCGTTGCGAACAATAACCATCGGCTGAACGGTGGCATGTGTCCTAACATTAGTTCCTTCGAGGCGAAACAACCTCACAAATTTAAGGCAGAGCCGTACAAGATATCTACCATATTGATAAATTAAAATGAAGTGAAAAAGATTTCATTTGAAAGTGTTCACACTGTTCACCTTCAATTTTAATCATTTTAAATCAAATAGTTAGATGGTGAAGTGTTAAGGTCTGCATGTACACGGGTGTACACATGAAGTGATCACTCCGGGCTGAAACGTAAAAAAACCGGCCTGAGCCGGTTCGTTTGCTGCGGGGGTTACTGACTGCACGCGGGCAGCCAGTCGGCTTCGCTGTCCTCATGCAGCGTGAGGTTGGTCTGGACACCGTTATTCGTCCGGCGCTTCAGCAGAATGCGCTCATACTCTTTCAGCGTCTGCGGCACCGCTTGGCCGAATGCCGTCAGGCTCAGCGGGTGCTGATGGCCGCGTGACTCCATAAACGACAGGTAGGCATGATAGAGATAGCGTTTCGGGTTCAGCGGGCGGATATTGGCGTTACCCATAAACAGGCCGGTCGCGGTGCTTATCGGCATCAGGTAGGCGCAGAAATCGACCAGCGGGTCAGCCTGGCGTTTAATTTCCAGCGCCTCGCCGGACGTCTGCTGCGCCTGGAGCAGCGCGCGGGCCTCCTCCGGCTGACTGAAGCGCTGCATCAGGTGACGCACGATGACGGCCAGCTCGGTGCTGATTTTGTCCAGCAACTGCGGGTCACGCTCCTTTGCCGGTATCACTTCCGGGAACGTCAGGATTACCCGGCGGCGCGACACGCCGCCGCTGCGGTCGCTGAAGCGCATCGGGTTGTTGTTCACCGCCAGAATCACCGCCGGAATGTGCGCCGAGTAGGCGTCACGGTATTTCGGGTCGATTGCCACCGCATCACCGCCGGTAATCGCCTTGATGCCCGCGCCGTCGCCGCTCCATTTCTCCTGGTCAGGCAGGATAATCAGCGAGAAGCCCACCACGCTGGCGCGCTCGCGGGAGGATTCCAGCGTGTCAATGGTGGCAGACGTGGTGTTGTCTTTTCCGGCCAGCATCGTGGCAATGGAGGCCATCACGCTCTTGCCGCTGCCGCCGGGGCCGGTGACCTCAAGAAACATCTGCCAGTCATAGCGGTTTGCCAGCACCATAAATAACGCCGCGAGAATTCGCTCCTGCTTGTCATGGTTGTGTCCGGCGGCCCGCGTCAACCAGCGCCAGAAAGCCGGGGCGTGGTCTGCAAGGTTTTCACCCGGACGCGGGACGGTGTAGTCCACGCTGTTCACCGTGCGCAGCCAGTGCTCGCGGCGGTGCGGGCTGAAGGTGCCTTTTGTGGTGTCATACACGCCGTTACGGAAGCCAATCAGGCGGCGGGACGGTTCACCCATCTGCGGCACCATCAGCTTGAGCGTGTCCAGCACGCTGCCGATACCGGCGGCCGAGAACGGTGCGCGCACCTTCTGAAACAGGGCGGCGATTTCCCGGCGCAGCGTCTTCGCCTCCATCACCTGCCATGCGCCGTTCTCATAGCGGCAGATTTCTTCCCCGAACGGCGGCACGGCCAGCGCCTGCCCGTAGTGGGCGACCAGCAGCTCCGCCTTCTGGCTGGCGCTCATGGCCTTCAGGTCGGCTTCGCTGACGGACTCAAACGGGCTGAGCGGCTGCGGCTGCGTGAAGGCGGTGAGCTGCGCCTGGGTGGCGATATCCCCCTGCGCCTGCCACACGTCGTTCCAGTCACCCGCCACCGGCGGCAGGGCGGCTTTCCCGCCGCAGGCTTTCGCCGCTTCCTCTGCCTTTAACTGGCCGGTGCCGTTGTCGTCACGGTCGGCGGCAATCAGCATCATCGCGCCGGGGTGTGACTCACTCAGCCGCTTCGCCAGCGCGGGCAGGTTGTTGGCACTCAGCGCCACGTAAACCGCCTGCCCGGTTAGCCGGTGCACGGTCAGGCCGGTGGCGTAGCCCTCAGTGAGCCACAGCATTTTGCCGTCCGGCTCGCCTGCCAGCCAGTACGTGCCTTTCACCTGCCCGCCGGGCAGGGTGCGTTTGTCGCCTGCGGCGCTGATGAGCTGCACGTTAACGGCCGTACCGTCTTCACCGGTCAGGGGGATGAGCACATCCCCGGCGGCAAAACTGATGCCACCACAGCGCAGCGCATCAGCAAGCGTCAACGCCTGGGTACCGTGCAGCCCTTTCGCGGAAAGGTAGGCGTTGTCCGTGCGGCTGACAGCGGCGGCGATAAGCGCCTGCGCCCGTGTGGCGGTGTCTGCCTGCGCGCGGGTTCTGTCTGCGGCGTCATCCGTCACAGCCGGGGCGGACTCCGGCGGCGTGCCGAGCATCCCGGCCACCTTCATGGCGGCCTCTTTAGCACTGACGTCAAGCGCCTTTTCCACCAGGTTCAGGCCGTCACCGGCACCGCACTGGTTACACAGCCAGGTTCCGCGCCCACCCTGATTATCGAAGCGGAAGCGGTCTTTGCCGCCACAGACCGGGCAGGCTCCGTGCCGCCCGCCTGTGTCCACGCTGATGCCGAGTGCTGGCAGAAGCTGCGGCCACAGTCCGGTGGCCGCCTTTACGGTGTCAGAGACAATATGTTTCATGTGCGCATCCTCCCTCAGTGCAGCGTCGTGCGGCTGGCGGCCGCAAGCTGGCTGCGGAACAGCTCATCCATCATGGTGACGCCGAGCGGCGTAAGGCGCGGCGGCGCGGTCAGCAGGTCAGGCTCGACCATATCGCCGAGCATGGTGCAGGCCATCTCCATGCCTGCATCGGGGCCGTGACGGCGCACATAGAAGCCTTCCAGCTCAAGGGCGATGGTCATCTGCAACTCATCGAGCGTGGCGGATACGGTAATGCCGAGGCTTTTGCAGGCATTCAGGTAGCCCTGCGCCAGCGCGCGGCGGTAAACGGCGGTGCGTACCTCAACGGGCAGGCAGGAGTGATTAACGGTCATCATGGCGGGCCTCCGTGGCTAACATCCGGGATTCACAGGTTTCAACGACTTTACCGAGCTGGTCGGTGAGCAGGGCGACGACCGAGGCCAGCGCCGCACCGTCAGGCACGCAGCCGCGCGCGCTCAGGCAGTTCACCGTGTCGAACATATCGAGCACGGTCACGCCGACCGTGTGCGCGTGCAGCAGGCGCAGGTAGTCAGCGTGGGGAATGGGGTAGGCGTCACTGTTATTCAGGCGTTTTGCGAGCGTGTTCATGCGGCCACCGCCTTAACCGGCAGGCGACCGGCAAAGGACAGGACGTAATCACGGGCGAGACTGGCGCGTGCGCTGCGCTCATCACCTGCCACGGTTCGCAGCATACAGGGACGTGCGGCGGCATCGGTGCGGCGCACGGCGGCAAAAATAAAGGTGAATTCGGGATGAGACGTGCTGAGGATCACTGCCATGATGAATAACTCCTTTGTTAGCTGAAAAGAGCTACCACCGGAGTTCCTACGCTCATGGGTGGTAGCCCGGACGGGGGTAGGAATACCGGTAACAAAGGAAACCGGCCAGCCCGAAGGCTGCCCCGCCCGGGCCACCATTACGCAGACGGCGCAACGGCTCAAGAACCGTTGCCCGGATAATGGGTGCACTGAGGCGATGACACAAAAAAACACGCATGGCGCGTGTTGTGTCGCCTTTGTTTTACACGGGTTCCTACGCCCGACTGCCGATTTTGCGGCAGCGCGAAAACTGTATAACGGCCGCTCGCCAGAGAAAAGCCTTTTTTCACACATCGGGGCGTTTTCCTCAGCAATCGGTCAGGACGTGATCGGATTGCGGCGGATTTGATCGGAATTCACCGTCCTCTTTCTTTGCGCTTCGCTTTGCAGGCTTCGCTTTCTGACTCAACACGGAAATATGGCCGTGCATCCCGCTGGTGAAGGCCGGTGCCGTGGCGGGTTTGCCGCTGACGGCTGCCGTCAGGCTTTCCGCGACGAAGGCGGCCTCTTCGCGGGTGAGGGGGTAGGTTTTCGTGCCGAAATTCAGCGTAATCACGCTGCACCTCCGGCGCGCTGGGCGATGCGGGCCTGCATCCAGCCGTCAATCTCTGACGCCAGCCAGGCGACGTTTTTACCGCCGAGGGAAATTTGTGAGGGGAACTGCTCCCGGCTGATTAAGTCGTAAATGGTCGAACGTGACAGGCCGCAGGTGCTGATGACTTCCGGCAGGCGCATGAAGCGGTCGCGCGGGAAAACGGCATCGCGGGTTACGGGGATGGCGGGGGCCGGTACGGATGAAACTGCGTGCATGGTGTTACCTCTTTCTGGGTCCGGCCGGTGCTGTCCGGTTACGGTGGTGTCTTCAGGTAACCCGCTATTGTGAGAATATTTTTACTCATGTAAACAAGATGAGATTGGTCAAAAAGCAAGCACTTCGTTTTCTATTGGCCTCTATTAGCCTCTGTTAGCCTTTAAAGGGACATTTGATTTAAGTATCAATTAATAATTGTTAATTAATAGCTAAAAACAATGAAGGTTCGCTCGCCAGAAAAAGGCCTGTTTCTGAAAGGTGTGAACACCGGTGAACACTCAGTGAAGACTTTAAATTAAAGTATTCACTGCTTTACTTGCTGTATTTATTACCTTTTTTATCTCAGTGAATACCAGTGAACAGTTATATAAGAAATATAATCTGTTAAGGGGGTATCCCGCACCTGTTCTGCCTTTGTCTGCTCATCGACAGGCGGAAAGCAATGAAATGCGCTGTCCTGTGGTACACGACAGAATGGCCTCATCCTTTACAGACGATGAGAGACCACCATGACCACCCCGGAACAGAAACCTGCCTCACTAGTGCGCTTTGAGAAAGCCCGCGCTGAACATACGGAAAGAATGAAGACCTATAACGGTATCTGCGCCGATATCGCCCGCTGTGAAAAAGAGCAGCAGGCGGCCATCGAAGCCGGGAAAGAGGCCGAGAGCAACTGGCGCACGCGCTTCCGCAGCCTGCGCGGTAGTCTGACTGACGAACTGCGCGCTGAGCATTCCCAGCGCATCGCCAGCCGTGAACTGGCCGATGAGTTTGGCGGGCTGCTTAAAGAGCTGGCGCTGGATAAGCAGGAGTCGATGCTGAAATGCTGCGACAGTGGTAAAGAGTACGTTGAATCACACCAGGAGGCTTTTACCGGGTTCGCGGATGCACACTGGCAGTCAGCCCTGCGTAACGTGAGTCCGTCGCTGCTGTGGGCCATTAAGCTGCGTCTCCGTCGTGAAGAACTTTCCCCGACGTTTGCCGGTGATGACCGGGACCGGATTAAGGACGTGGCCGGTCTGGTCGGTGATGCGCTGACGCGGGCAGCGGCGGCTCTGCCGGACAGTGTATTGAAAGAGGCTCCGCTGCTGGAGATTATCGGCCTGCATCGTCCGGCGCTGACGGGGATTGATATGAAGCTGTATGGCAACCCTGCTTACCGCATGAAGTTTGTAAAGGCATTACAGCAGGAACGTGCGGCATTGCAGGAGGACAGCCAGAAATGATGCACTGTCCTTACTGCAAAAGCGCGGCACACACCAAATCGAGCCGCTATATGTCCGAACAGGTGAAAGAGCGTTATCACCAGTGCACTAACCTGGACTGTTCCTGCACCTTCAAGACGAATGAGAGCATCACCAAGGTCATCACCGCACCGCCACAGCCGGAAACAAAACCGGAAGCACCACCGGAACCGGTAAGAGAACGTCAGACGCTGGGCCGTTACGGTTCTGCATTCCGCCAGGTTCATTAACCCCGCACAGCCGCTGCCCGATCAGCGGCTTTTTTTGTGCCTGTCCTTTGCCTTTCCGAAGCCCTTTTTCTGGCCAGCCGCTTTGTAAAAAGTGATGCATGCATAGCGTGCATGGATCTGCATGCAAAACCATGCACCGCATTCCTCCGTTCAGGCCATACCGGGTGCGGCCCGACCCGCTTCATGCACATGCATGAAAAGCGATGCATAAAGCGGGCAGGCGTGGCGGGGATAGCATTGCGCGCCAGCGGTGGTGTTTAGTATTAATAATTATTGTTTGAGCGCGTCGTAACGGCGCGGGCGTGGTTGGTGTTGGTTCGTTAGTGGTTGGTTGTAATCATGTGCGCGTGGTGCGTCTGAGGTGCGATGGTGGCGAGGAATGAAAAAGCCGCCTGCTGGCGGCTTTGATTTGAAGGAACTGGACTATCAGGCAACTTTTAAAATTGGATAAAAAATAGTTTTAAAATCATCAGGAATCGCCTCTCTAAGTTGACTGATAATCGAACTGTTCTTAGGCAACTGCGATGACAAGTTACTAAGCAGCGCATCAAGCTTTTCACTGCGATCCCATTGGATCTTATAGCTTGAGGAATCAATTTTTTGAGCAATCGATAGTAATTGTTGTCTATCGTTATAGACATATTTCATTTTAATTAAATTGACACCATCATCATGAATGTCTGAATAAGTTAAAATGAAATGAATTAGCTCACCTTTCTTATAAGTTTCGATGTGTTGATATTCGCGCTCAAAAATAGATGTAACTAACTCATTAGGCTGCACCCCTTTTACCATGCAAAAAGAAATTATTTTATTAATCTCTTTCATGATTTGAGTATAGTTTGTCATTTAATCATCCTCTCAACTTCTGCGAGAACCTTATCTAAATCATTAATCGACTGGAGAAGGGCTTTGTTATCTCGCTTATCAACTGGGCCATAAGCTTTGGCTAGCTTTATAAAAACATATCTCACTAATATAGCATCATTAGCCTCAGTTGTCTTTAAATATGGCATGTAACGGCTAAAAATCGCATAAAGCTCTGAGCTTTTCTCACCAATACCATTATCAATCAGTAGATTAGATACCGCATCTTGAGTGCGTGTTTTAAGAATATCCCTCATTAATTTTCTTGCTTGGTGAGGTCTTTTCTCAATTAACTCAGGATCAATGTATTCAGCAGCTTTCTGAACTTCTTTTTCAGCTAATTTCTGGCGTAACTCTTCTAATGTATCTTCTGGAAGGTCTAGGCCAGCCAGTCTGATCTTTTCTATTTGCTGATTTACCGAATCGCTTATCTCATGGCGTTTTTGTTCGAATAATGCATTGAAGTCAATGTCATTTAAGTAAGAATCTTTATCGCTGACATAAGCACTTTCACTTTCGACTCCTGCTAATTCGCTGCCTCTTTCGACATAGTCTCTGTCAGTAAACGTATACTCGCGTACAGTTGCTCTACGAGCTTTTTCTACCTCTTTCTGGAAGTTTTCCCACATGACATTTAAGCCGATTTCCTCATGAAAAATTACTATGCCATTATTATCAATTTCAAAATGTGTGATTTCAGATTCAGGAATTACTCGTAAAATACGACCGACAACTTGAGCAAAAGCATTAAGGCTTCTATATGGTCTAAATATCGCAAGAACAGTTAAGTATTTATGGTCGTAGCCTTCCATCAACATATTAACGGAAATTACAACATCACACTGATGATGTTCAACTTTCATTAATGCTTCAGCCAATTCACTTTGTTCCATTTCACTATGTACTATTACAGAAGTCATACCTCTGTCTTTATACCAAGTAAGTAAGTCTTCAGCATGAGCGATACTGCAACCCACAGCTAAAATTTTGTGAGGAACGTTGGGAGAGGTATCTTTGAGTTCTTGAAGTTTTCCAATGCTATGGTCGATAACATCTAAAGAGCACTCTTTCGATAATGCGATACTTTTTTCAATCCATTCTTTATCTTTGAGCATTAGGATTTGCTCTTTAGATAGTTTTAATCCGGGTTGCTCTGGAGTTGAAAAAAACAACTCGTGCGCGTTGACTGTTTCTTTTCTTAACCATTTTACATACTTATCTCTCATAACTTCAGATAAAGGTGTTTCATGGATTCTTACACCCGGAATTTCTTGGTTATCTCCCCGGTAGGGCGTTCCTGTTACATGAAGTATTTTTGCATTTGAGAAGTAACGGAGCGTGTCACGCCAGCTTTGAGCAGGTGCATGATGAGCCTCATCGATGATAATTAAATCAAAGAAATCAGAAGGAACTCTATTAATTAATGCGTTATCTCGTGTTGACGCAACTTTTTGTATATTAGAATAGACAATATGGCTACTTAAGAGGTGTTCGTCTGACAATTCGGTAGAATATTCATTAACAACGGGTATGTCTTTGCTGCTAAATACAATGTCGAAGTTAACCCAAAAATTATCATCTAGAACCTCTTGAGTTTTTCTTATGCTATCTTTTGTAATGAGCCCAGGTGTGATAATTAGAACTTTTTTATGTGCAACACCAAAAGGAGCTATTGATATAAGACCACTCTTGCCTGTACCCGTAGGTAAAACTACTAGAGCCTCTTTATTTTCCTCATCACTGAAGAAATCTTTTATTTTTATATATGCTTCGATCTGTGGAGCTCTAAGTTTAGTATTACCTTCGATGTTTACTGCTGTGTCAAAAAAGTAAGACATTTTAATAGTCCTTCATTAGTTAATTAATAATTACTTTTGGGGGTATAGTTGGTTTGCATAAAATTGAAGCATGCGAGCCCTGCCATCAAGATACTGAGCATGGTTATAAACACCACGGATGCTGTTCTTATCCACATGGGCAAGCTGTGTCTCGATCCATGCACTATCGAAACCTTCTTCATGCAATATCGTTGACATTGTGTGCCTGAAACCATGTCCAGTAGCCCTCCCTTTATAACCCAACAACTCAATCACTTGGTTTACACTTTCCTTACTTATAGGCTTTTTACGGTTATTACGTCCAATAAAAATGTAGGGATAGTGACCAGTGATGGGTTTTAGTTGGTGAAACAAATCGATTACATGTGTCGAAAGAGGTACTAAATGAGGTCTGCGCATCTTCATTCGTTCTGCTGGAATTTCCCAGATACCTTTTTCAAGGTCAATCTCATCCCATGTGGCAAAACGCATCTCCTGCGTCCTTACACCTGTAAGCATAACAATTTTTGTCGCATTTTTAGTAATAACGCTACCCGTATACGCTTCCAAGTCTCGTACAAAATAAGGCAGCTCTTCCGCAGATAAAAATGGGTGATTCTTTTGTTTGGGAACGGCCAGCGCAATAGATAAATCAGGAGCAGGATTGTACTCAGCTCGGCCGGTAATAATTGCATATCGGAACACCTCACCGCAGCGCTGGCGCACCTTCCGCGTCTTCTCTAATGCCCCTCGCTTTTCAATACGACGCAGCACCTCAAGAAGCTCAAGCGGCTTAATCTCTGAGATTGGACGATTGCCAATGAACGGGAAAACATCCTGCTCAAAGGTTTTAATTATTTCGTCCCGGTAAGCAACGGTCCAACGATCCGCCTTGTTTGTGTGCCATTCCCGGCTGATGGCCTCGAAAGAGTTTTCTGCCGAAAGCTGTTTTGCCAGTTTTTGGGCCTTACGTTCCTCAACTGGATCAATGTCATTAGCTACCTGCTTGCGCGCGATATCACGTTTCTCGCGTGCCTCAGCGAGTGAAACGAGGCTATAGGAGCCAAACGACATCAACTTAGCCTTCCCGTTGAATCGGTAACGGAAGCGCCAGCCTTTGCTGCCATCAGGGTTAATGAGTAAAGCCAGGCCGAGGCCGTCGCTAAGGGTGTAAGGCTTTTCTTGGGGTTTTGCGCGTCGAATTTGTATGTCTGTAAGTGCCATGTGTATAAGTCTAAAGTGTGTATAAAAAATCTATACGCATCACTATACATATTTTTCATGGATTCTGGCAGATGCTGTAGGACTTATACGGATAAAGGATGTGTTTATTGTTATGTTTTTAAAGGAAATTTAAAATTATCCAAGATGGTTTCGGAAGTGTAGTGGCGGAAGATCACAGGAGTCGAACCTGCCCGGGACCGCTGGCGGCCCCAACCGGATTTGAAATCCGGCCGCCTCACCGGAGACGACGATCTTCCTTTGAAGATGCCGCGCAATTATAGCGACAACCCAGCGCGAAATCTTGATCTTAGCCGTGCGCTACAGCACGTTCTCACGCTCTGATATGAAGCGTCGCCGCGCAGAGGTGATTAAATTCTCCACCTAAGGCTACAGTTATGATTTCTCACTGCATCAGGAGCTGAACATGGTTATCGGGATTGATTTAGGCACCTCTGGCGTCAAAGTGGTGTTGCTGGATGCGCAAGGGCAGGTTGTCGCAGTGGAGAGCGCGCCATTGCAGGTATCGCGTCCGCAGCCGTTGTGGAGTGAGCAGGATCCCGAAAGCTGGTGGAGTGCCACGGACAAGGCGATGCAGGCGCTGGCGCAGCAGCACGATCTCAGCGGCGTGGAGGCCATTGGTCTGAGCGGTCAGATGCACGGCGCCACCTTGCTGGATGCCGATAATCAGGTTTTGCGCCCGGCAATTCTTTGGAACGATGGGCGCAGCAGCGAGCAGTGTCGGGAACTGAAGCAGCGCGTGCCGGCTTCGCGTCAGATCACCGGCAACCTGATGATGCCGGGCTTCACCGCGCCCAAGCTGTTATGGGTGCAGCAGCACGAACCCGGTGTGTTTAAACGAGTGGCGAAAGTTCTGCTGCCCAAAGATTACCTGCGCTGGCGGATGAGCGGTGACTTCGCCAGCGACATGTCCGATGCAGCCGGCACGATGTGGCTGGATGTGGCACAGCGTGACTGGAGTGATGCCCTGCTCAGCGCCTGCGATCTCAACCGCAGCCAGATGCCTGCGCTTTATGAAGGCGATCAGATCACTGGCACTTTGTCGCCTGACGTTGCCGCACGCTGGAAGATGAACGCGGTGCCGATCGTGGCGGGCGGCGGAGATAACGCGGCGGGCGCGGTGGGTGTCGGCATGGTGGCGCCGGGTCAGGGCATGCTGTCGCTCGGCACTTCTGGCGTCTACTTCCTGGTCAGCGACGGCTATCTCAGCAACCCGCAGCAAGCGGTACACAGTTTTTGCCATGCGCTGCCCAATCGCTGGCATTTGATGTCGGTGATGCTGAGTGCCGCATCCTGCCTTGACTGGGCAGCCACCTTAACTGGCTGTAAAGACGTGCCTGAGCTGCTGGCGGAAGCGGAAAAAGCCAGCGGTGAAGCCGCACCGATTTTATTTTTGCCATATCTGTCCGGTGAGCGCACCCCGCACAACAATCCACAGGCACAAGGCGTATTTTTTGGTTTGACCCATCAGCATGGTCGTCCTGAACTGGCGCGCGCAGTGCTGGAAGGCGTGGGCTTTGCGCTGGCAGAAGGCATGGACGCGGTGCATGAGTGCGGGGTGCAGCCGCAAACCGTGATGCTGATCGGCGGCGGCGCGCGCAGTGCGCACTGGCGGCAAATGCTGGCGGATATCAGTGGATTAACGCTGGATTATTGCCACGGCGGTGAGGTAGGGCCAGCTCTTGGTGCTGCACGTCTGGCGCAATGGGCGATTGATCCGCAGAGCGAGTGGCCCGCGCCAGAGTTGGTGCAGCGGCATCAGCCTGATGCGTCTCATCATCAGGCTTATCAGCCGCAACGTGAGAAGTTTGCGCAGTTGTATCAGCATCTCAAACCGCTGATGTCCTGATTCGGTTATGTGATGGCCGGATTGGGGCGTGGTTTTTATATTTATTCCGCTATGATAGGCAAATCAGGTTAGTTCCTTATGGCCTGAATTGTCCTTAGCACGCTCCCTTCACCGGAGGGAAAGACATCCAGAGAGGCTGAGGCAGCAGCAATGTTACGTTAACCCTCGAACAGTTCTCTGCAACGCAGAGGCTGAGGGAAACACATCACCTACCCTGGAGCCTTTAATGCCGCAGCCCGTCTATTTTCTGGTTCTTCCTGGCGTGATGGCGCTCGATCTCACTGGTCCGGCGGAAACGCTGCAACTGGCGGATGGCTTTTTTGCTCTGCACTACATTGGCCCGCAAGCCAGCGTGCGCTGCTCCACCGGCATGACGATCGCGGATATTGCGCCACTTCCCGAGCAGCTACCCGATAACAGCCTGCTGGTGGTGCCCGGCGTGTATGACTCCAAAGTCTGGTTCGATACGGCACCTGCCGCCGCCGCGCGCGACTGGCTCCGCTCGCAGCAGTCCGCCATCCAGTCTAAACGCATCACATTAGTCTGCATCTGTTCCGGTGCACTGCTCTCGGCGCAGGCCGGATTGCTAAATGGTGTGCAATGCACCACTCACCACGATGTGTTACCGCGCCTGAAAGCCGCCGCACCGGAAGCGTTAGTGAAGGATAACCGCGTGTTTGTGGAAGATCATGGCATCTGGACCAGCGCGGGTATCACGGCGGGCATCGATCTGGCGCTGCATATGATCAACCGGCTTTGCGGCGCACCGCAGGCGCTGAAGGTGGCGCGGGAAATGGTGGTGTGGTTCCGGCGTTCGGGTGACGATCCCCAGCTCTCGCCGTGGCTGCGCTATCGCAATCACCTGCATCCGGCGATTCACCGGGCGCAGGACGTGATGATCGCCCATCCCGAGCATGACTGGTCACTGACCGCGCTGGCCGAGCGCGCGCATGTCAGTGAGCGTCATCTCACGCGCCTGTTCCGCCAGCATCTCGGCATCAGCGTGCGCGAATACCATGAACAGCTGCGTTTGGTGATTGCGCGCCAGCGCCAGCAGCAGGGCGAAGCGGCGGAGAAAGCTGCTCTGGCGGCCGGGTTCTCCTCGGCACGCCAGTTGCGTCGCGCGCATCAGCGCTGGGACGATCAGCTCACCAGATGATGTTTATCTACGCGTTTGAGCAGCATCGCTAGCAGCAAACTGCCGATCAGCGTAATGCCAAATACCCACGGCAGATCGAGCCACGGACGTGACATATCGTCGTAATGGTTGGTGCGCAGATAGTGGATAAACAGCGCGTGAAAGCCATATATCGGCAGTGAATAGCGCGAAATCGTCGCCAGCATCGGCAGTGTGCGGCTGTTCAGCACATTCTTGAACAGCACCAGCAAGCTGATGGCGGCGATAAACACCAGCGGACCGCAGTAAAGATACCAGGTGTCGTTGAATGCGCCGTTGATTTTTAGCATCTGTTTGGTGCCGAGCGTAATGCCAATCCAGCAGGCGATAAAGCCCAATCCCGCCAGCCAGCTGATGCCGCGCTTATCGGTGTCCATGCAACCAATCGCCCGCCCCAGCAGCGCGTACAGCAGGTAGTAAATGCTGTCGCCGCTGACGTAAAGATTCACCGGCAACCAATGAAACGGCCCCAGCGACTGGCTCACGGTGTTGGGATTGGCCAGCACCGCCAGCACCACGACCAGCAATGCAACGTAGCGCGGCTGCACGCTTTTCACCTGAATCAATGGCGACAGCAGGTAGATGCCGATAATGGCGAAGAAAAACCACAGGTGATAGAACACCGGTTTTTGCAGCAGCTTCAGCAGCGAACGGCCTTCGCTGATCGGCGTCAGCCAGGTGATGTAGGCCAGCGCCACCGCGCTGTAGAACAATAAACACAGTACGATGCGCAGCAGATGTCGCCCTTGCGCGCTGCGTTCGCCAAAGAACAGATAGCCCGAAATCATAAAGAACAGCGGCACACAGACGCGCGATGCGGAGTTGAGCAGATTCGCCACATCCCAGCTAATACCTGTGACGGCCATCGGGCCGGTGATATACCAGGTGGTGGTGTGAATAACGATCACCATCAGGCAGGCAACCGCACGTAAGTTGTCGATCCAGTGTATTTTTTGCGACATGGCTTCCTCGTCGGCAATACGTCCGTGCGAAGAAGGGTAGTCACAGCGTGATGCGTCAACAACCTTTGGGACTGAAATTCGGATCACTCTGTTACGGGTGACACTGCCTGGTCGCAGCGTGAGAACAGCCCGGCAATAGTCGTGGTGCTTTGGCCTGCACGCCAGCATGCTCACTCAAATGAAAAAGCGACCACGTTTAACCGTGGCCGCTTTGGCGAATAAAACGGATGAGCCTCAGGCGATAAATCGCGTCGCGACCAAGAGTGTGCTGAACAATGGATTAATCACGCATCCGGTGTTTGCCTGGCGGTGACTTAATCGCGGACGAGGAACTTCTCGATCACCGCTTCGTTCGGCTCAACGCCCAGACCAGGCTCACTCGGCAACCAGGCGTAACCGTCGGCGATGCGCACCGGGTTTTTCGCCAGCGAGCGACTGATCTCACCTGGCTCCACGCAATACTCCATCACCAGCGCGTTCTCAATCGCACACAGGAAATGCAGCGAGGCGGCGGTGTTGATGTCGGTGGTGAAGTTATGGTTACACACTTTACGGCCACGGCTGTGCGCGTAGCTGGCGATCTCCATCGCCTGAGTAAAGCCGGTGCGTGTCAGATCGATCTGCACGATGTCGATACCGCCTTCATCAATCAGGCGCTGGAAGCCAACCACCGAACACTCTTGCTCACCGGCGGCGATGTGCTGCTGGCAGGCGGCAGACACCTGGCCGTAACCGGCGTAGTTATCCGGGTGCAGCGGCTCTTCGATCCAGAACAGGTTGAGATGTTCATAATGCTGGCTGCGGCGCACGGTGGTCTTCGCATCCCAGACGTGGCCGACATCCAGCATCAGATCCACGCTGTCGCCCATCGCGGTGCGCAGCGCTTCCAGATAGCGCAGATCCAGCGCTTCATCGGTGCCAAACGGCTCCCAGCCAAACTTCACGCCAGTGTGGCCAGTATCGATGGCGTGCTGTGCGCGCGCCACCGTCTCTTCGACGCTGTACTGGAACATGTTGGAGGAGTAAACGCGCATCTTGTCGCGCATCGCACCGCCCAGCAGTTCAACAATCGGTTTGCCCAGCGCTTTGCCTTTGATGTCCCACAGGGCGATATCAATGCCCGCCATCGCCTGCAGCACGGCACCGCTGCGTCCATAATAGATGGTGGCTTTGTGCATCTTCTTCCACAAACGGCCGGTCTCCAGCGGGTTCTCGCCGATCAGCAGCGATTTCAGTCCGGTGACCATGGTGTGCGAATAGGGTGCTTCGATAATGGCTTTGGTGACATACGGGCTGCCATCCACTTCACCCCAACCGGTGATGCCCGCATCGGTGGTGATTTTGATAAGCAGTGCATCCTGCGAGCTATCGGTACGCTGCTCAATAACCGGCAGACGCAGATAAAACGCTTCAACGTTGGTGATCTTCATCGTGGTTTTCCTGGTGTAAAGGCAATCAATAAAGCATCAGCCCACAGCGGAACGCTGCTGCCGGCGCTGCGTAATCAAGGTCTCGTAATCCACATCCAGTGCCTGAATGCGGATGTGGTTTTCAATTTCATCGGTCATCTGCGCGATATCGCCCTCGGCGAACACGTTGATCAGTCGCTGGTGCTCTTCAATGATGTCGCTCATCGATTTGCCCATGGTGGAGAGGCCAAAAATCACCGTCAGCTGGCGCGCAATTGACTCCCACAAATTGCTCAATACCGGGTTGTGGGCGAAGCTGCACAGCGTGCGATGGAAATCGGTGTCCGCCGAGGCAAAGCCATACACATCATCGTTTTGCATCATGGTTTGCATCTGTGCCACGCCCTGATACAGCAGAGTGAGCTGTTCAGCGCCGTTGCGTCCGGCTTCAATCGCACGGCGACAGGCCAATGTTTCCAGTGGGATGCGCACATCAATAATCTGCTCCAGCCGCTGATGGGAAATCTCCATCAAACGGATGCCTTTATACGGCTCGCTGGTGACGATGCCCTGACTTTCAAGAATGCGCAGCGCTTCACGGATCGGCACGCGGCTCATGCCGAGTTTTGCCACCAGATCCGGTTCGGCAACACGGTCGCCGGGTAAAATCAATCCGCGCGAGGCGGCGCTGAGAATCGCATCGACGGCGTGATCGACCAGCGTGCGCGGACGCGCAGCTTGCCAGTGGCCGTCTGAAGCGGCTTCCTGCGCCAGCGGTGCGCTGTTTTTAAGGCTTGGTGTGGATGATTTTCCTGCCATGGTGATTGTCCTGTTTATACCTGCCGGGTCACGAACTGACCAAAGCCGGGTTCAACCTGCATCTGGTCATCCTGGAATACCGTGACACCACGAATCAATGTGCGCACCACTTTACCCTGACAGCGCATGCCTTCAAATGCGCTCCACTTGCCGAGTCCCTGGAATTTTTCCCCCTCCACGATCCAGCTCTGCTGCGCATCGATAAACACCAAATCGGCATCGAAGCCGGGTGCAATAGCGCCTTTTTTGCCCCACAGCTGGAAGGCTTTAGCCGGGCCGCTGGCGGTCATGCGGACAAATTCCGTAAGGGCCAGACCACGATCGATATGCGCCGCGCTGAAGAACATCGGACTTAAAGTCTCAACACCGGTTAGCCCCATACCGGCGTCCCAGATGCTGGCTACACCGGCTTGTTTCTGTGCCGGGGTATAGGGGCAGTGGTCAGAGGCGATCATATCGACATCGCCGCGCAGCAGCACCTGCCACAGCGCATCCACCACCGGGCGTGGACGGATTGGCGGGCCACAGCGCGCATTCGGTCCAATGCGCACCAGATCGTCTTCATCCAGAATCAGATAGTGCGGACAGGTTTCGAAACTGGCGCGCACCTTACTTTTGGCGGCGACGATGGTTTCGGCGGCACGCGCGGAGCTGACGTGCACGATGTGGCAGCGCGCGCCGGTCTCTTCCGCCACAGCCAAAACGCGACCCACGGCTTCGATTTCGGCGATTTCTGGCCCGGCCAGCGCATGCGCGCGGGTATCTTTGCGTCCAGCGCGGCGCAGTTCGCTGCCGGCACCGATCAGAATGTCGTGGTTCTCAGCGTGGACGCCAATCAAACCGTCAAAGGTGGCCAGTTCACGCATCGCACGCAGCAAGCCATCATCGTCGAGGCGCGGTAAGCCTTTCTCGTCAGTGGCTTCACCATTGGGCGCGCCGCTACACAGGAACGCTTTGAACGCCAGTGCGCCCGCCTGATCCAGCGCCGCTAACTCGTGCACATTGCGGCCATCCAGTCCGGCCCACATGGCGTAATCCACCGAGCAGTTGTCCGCCAGCCAGCGCTGCTTGGCGGTGAAGTTAGCGAGGCTGGTGGCGGGTGGCAGTGAGTGCGGCATCTCAACGATGGTGGTGACGCCGTGCGCAGCCGCACCACGCGTGCCTTCGCGCAGCTCCTGTGCAGGGAAATCGTGCGAGCCGGTGAAATGGGTATGCACATCAATCGCGCCGGGTACGATGATTAGCCCCTGCGCATCAATGATCTCATCGACGCCGTCAGCGAGGGCACCCGGCATCAGCAGGCCGCTGATTTTGCCATTCTCAATCAGCACATCGGCGGGCGCGGCGCGGGTTTCTGTCACCACCAGGCCGTTGATAATTAATTGTTTCATCACTCTGCTCCTGCTTGCGTCACCAGTGCGCCATAGGGCACGGGTTGAGAAGGATCCAGCCAGCCGATGTCGCCCAGCAGTTGGCTGAAGTGGTTAAATTCATCGGCTGGAATCAGGCCGTTGGGTGCGAAGACGTGGGCTTGCTGATACGCGGCTAAACCGGTGATCAGCGCATCAAGCGGATAATCGGGGTAATAGCGTTGCACGCTCGCCGCCAGTGTTTCGGCATCATGCGTGGCGATCCACGCCAGTGCCTGTTTGATGGCGCGTGAGAAGGCAGCAAACGCAGCGGCTTTCTCCGTGAGGACATCGGCGCGTGCAATATAGGCGCTCCACGGCACCTTGCCACACAGTGAGGAGAGGCTGCTGATGCTGCTTAATTGCCCGGCGGCAATCGCTGGTGCCAGCATATGCATGGCGTGCAGCGCGTAATCAGCTTCACCGCTAGCCACAGCCGCGAAATCGCGGGCCTGATCGCCACTACCGGCAATCAGCTCCACCTGATCCAATAAACCATGCTGGGACAGTAGCCAGCGGAAGGTCAGCGTAGCGGTGCCGACATTACCGACATCCAACACGCGTTTACCGCGCAAATCACTGAGCTGAAAATCGGGCTGAGCCTGCACTGCCGCCAGAAACCACGGATTAGCGGCGACCGAGGCGCAAAAGCACTGCAACTCAGCGCCGTGCTGCTGGTAATGCTTCATCACCACCATCGGTCCGCCCAGCGTGAGGTCCGCTTCGCGGCTCAACACAGCCGGCACTTGTCCGCCCTGCACGGTATGCCCGCCCGATGCGCTGGTGGTGAAGGTGACCTGCAACTGCTCTGCCGCAAACAAGCCGAGGCTGTCGGCCAGATAATGGGCGCAGTAATAGATGCGTGATTCGCTGGCATCACCCTGATTGAAGATTAACGTCTGCATCAGCCGCGCACCTCCGTGACAAAACTGCCGTTGAGCGCAGCCATGTCGCTGACGCCGCACCAGTGGCTAATGGCGGTGATTTCATTGATCCAGCCGGAGAGCAGATCGAACACCGCGCTTTCGCCACCTGCTACCAGGGCGCTGATGATCGGTCGCACGCTGAGTGACAGCGAGGCGCCGAGGCAACGTGCCACCACAGCATCGCTGCCGCAGCGCACGCCGCCATCCAGCAGCAGCGGCAGACGAGTGACCGCCTGTAAATCGGCGAGCTGATCGACCGGTGTGGCCCAGCGCGCGCTTTGGCGCAAGCCAATATTCGAGGCGATGATGCCGTTCACACCGTGCAGTGCCGCCGGTGCCGCATCGTCATGATGCAAAATGCCTTTTAGCCACAGCGGCAGTTGACGCGCAGCGCAGTGTGCGGCCACCTCGTCAATTTCCTGCCAGCGCCACACCGGAAAGGCCGGCAAGGGCTCAACGCCCGGTTGCGTGCCGCCGACGGTGTGCCAGCCGCGCTGTTTGAGCGCTTCACCAATTGAGAAGCCGACTGGCTGTAATCCCGGCACCGGATGCACCGGTGCCAGCACGGTGAGAACGATATTTTTGAATCCGGCTTGTGCAGCCTGATCGATCAAATCTTTGATACGCCCAACATCACCTGCCGCGCGTAGCTGAAGCCAGCAGCGGTCGTACTCCGCGCCAATCTGTTCCAGCGGCGTGACCGTCTCTTCGGAGATCACCAGCGGCAGTTGCAGACGTTTGCAGGCGCGGGCAATCGGCAGCAATCCCTCTTCATGAAAGATGCGATCACCCGCAAAGGCACCGACGCCGAGCGGAGCAGACCAGCTTTGATTGAGGATGGTGGTCTGGGTGCTGATCGCCTCATTGCCCTGCAGTACACGCGGCAGCAAGCGAAAACGGCGCAGCGCCTGCTGGTTAGCATCCGGTTCGTCAGCGAGCGCATCGGCGGGCTGCCCCTGCATATAGCGGAACAGCGCATCGCCAAGACGTTCACGCGCCGCAAGATCATGCATTGGCATGCTGGGCCTCCGTGGCATTTTCATGTTCGAGGAAGGTGGCAAAAGCCGGCGTTTTGGGATTCTGCAAAATCGCCGGTGGCCCTTCTTCAATCAGCGCCCCGTTCTGCAGGAACACCACGCGATCGGCCACGCCCGCCGCGAAGGCAATGTCATGGGTACTGATAATCATGGTAATGCCGGTTTGCGCCAGGCTGCGCATGGTCTGGTTCACTTCACGCACCAGCTCAGGGTCGAGCGCTGAGGTCGGCTCATCGAACAGCAGGATTTGCGGTTCTGCTGCCAGCGCACGGGCGATGCCGACACGCTGTTTCTGCCCGCCTGATAGCTCATGCGGCAGCGAGGCGGCGAAATCCTGTAATCCCACCATCTTCAGGGCACGCATTGCTTTAGCGCGGGCGATTTCGGGTTGGGCACCCTGCACCCGTAGCAGAATACTCATCACGTTTTCCAGCGCGGTGAGGTGATCGAACAGCGCGAAGTGCTGGAACACGATACCGATGCCGGATTTGGCGCGGTTAGCCGGCAGATGGCGGGCAGCCAGTGGGCGGCCGTTTTCATCGCTGCCCATAAAGTGGCCTTCGGTCTGAATGGTGCCGCTGCTGCGTGGCGTCAGCGCCAGAATCGATTTCAACAGGGTACTTTTACCGGAGCCGGAACGACCGAGCAGCACCACGACTTCGCCACGGCGTACAGTCAGCGACAGGGATTTCAGTACCGCTTTACCGGCGTATTCGACGCACAGGTTGTCCACTTCCAGCACCGGCGCGGCCGTTTGCGTATCCCAGCGACGTTTCGGCAACTGCATCGACATCACGTCCGCTTCTGGCGGCAGTTTTGCCAGGCGCGCACGGGCACGGCGGGCACGTTCGTCGAGATTATAGAACTTCTCCAGCCACCACTGACCACCCGCCAGCAGCGTAGAGAGAATCAGGTAAATACCGCCCGAGGCCACCAGTACCGGAATGAACAGGAAGTTCTGCGACACGATGGCCTGGCCGCGCATTGTTAGCTCATTCACGCCTACGACCGATGCCAGCGAGGTAGATTTCAGCAGGCCGACGGTTTCATTGCCCATGGTCGGCAGAATGGCGCGCAGTGCTTGCGGAATCACCACGTGGATCATCTCTTTGGTGCGCGAATAGCCAAAGGCCTGCGCTGCCATGCTCTGATCGCGATCGGTGGCCATAATGCCGCCGCGAATAATCTCGGCGCAGAAGGCGGTTTCGTTGATCATCAACGCCAGCAGAGCACTGGTGAACGGGCTGAAACGCAGGCCGAACTCTGGCAGTACGTTGTAGAGCAGAATCAGTTGCAGCAGCACCGGCGTGCCGCGCAGCAGATAGATGTACGTTTTCACCGGCACACGGATAAACCAGTGCTTTGAGGTGCTGGCCAACGCCAGGAAAAAGCCAATCAGGATGCCGCCCGCTAATGCGCCTACCAGCAGCTGAACAGCGATGACGGCCCCTTCCCACAGGTAAGGGAAGGTCAGGTACTTAAGAAAATCATCCAAGGCGTTATCTCCCTCAATGCGATCGCTTGGGTTGCCCGTGAAGCAGCAACCCAATTGATCCGACTGAGTTTATGCATTAACCACGTGCAACAACCGGGCGTTCAGCCGCGCTGCCCTGACCCCAGTAATCCAGCAATTTCTTCTGCGCACCGCTCTCCTGAATCACCTTCATCGCATCCATCACTGCACTGCGCAGCGTGGTGTTGTCTTTGGCGATGGGGAAGCCAACCATGATCGGCAGGTCAACGGTAAAGCCGCTTTCCAGCGTTTTGTCAGCTTTGGCGATGGCGATGGCGGATCCGGCTTCAGTCAGATAGATGTCGGCGCGACCGCTTTTCACCGCCTGAATACTGTTGTCAGTGTTCTGCACCATCAGCATGCTGACTTCTGGCTTACCCGCGGCGGTGCATTTGGCGCTCTGCTCGGGCACCAACTTGTTGGCTTCGTAAGAACCGGCAGCGGCGGCCACGGTTTTGCCGCACAGGTCATCCACGGTGGTGATTTTCTTTGGATTGCCCTTCGCCAGAATCGAGCCATCCTGCACCTGCATGGAGGCGACAAAAGCGATCTGCTTCAGACGTTCATCGGTGACATACAGCATCGGACCGATATCGGCACGACCGCTGGAGATGGAGGTCAGCAGCACGTTGAACGAACCGGTCTGATAACTGTGTTTTGCCCCAAGGCAGCTGCTGATACGTTCGAACAGCGAAGGATCGAGACCTTCAATAATGCTTGGGTCTTTTTCGGAAGGGGCTTCGAAGCCTTTGGTGTAGCCACCCAGGCCTACCACCAGATCTTTGCCTTTGAGTGACGGGTATTTGGTCTGCAGCGCCTTGCACTGCGCCATCGCCGCAAAATCGCTGGCGGTTGGCGTAATCGGGTCGGTGCTGGCGGCATGGGCGCTGGAAAGGCCTGCTAACAGCGTGCCGGTGATGCCAGAGATCAGTAATGCGATGCGTGCAAATTTCATAATAAGGTTCCCCTGGTGCTGGTGAATGTGTAAGCGATGACCTTGTGTTTTATGAACGTCTTACGGCTTTTATCGGTACTGCGACTTCAATAACCTCTTGCAACATCAACCTGGTTGCGCAGCGGATGGCCACTGCGGAAACGCATCAGGTTATCGATAAACACCTCAAGGCAGCCCTCAAGGTAGGCACTGTGATCGTCCAGACTGCAGTGCGGTGTCATCACCACGCCCGGCGTGCTCCACAGCGCATCGTCTACTGGCAGCGGCTCTTGCGGATAAACATCCAGAACCGCACCGGCCAGTTCACCGGCGCACAGTTTTTCGCGCATCGCGGTGTAGTCGAACACGGCGGCACGGCCGACAATCACGATGCCGGCGCGGGCAGGCAGCAGATCGAGACGGCGACGGTCAAACAACTTGTCTGTCTGGGGCGTGAGCGGCAGCGTTGAGACCAGGACATCCACCTGCGGCAGAACATCGTCCATCGCATCAATGCGAATACAACGCGCTACGTCGGCATCACACTGGCCGCTGCGCGTCACACCAATCACACGGTAGCCCTGCGCGGTCAGCCGTTTCGCCGCTGCGGCACCGATACCGCCGACGCCGAGCAGCAAGACCGTTTTGCCACGCGCGCAGCCGCCGAAGGTGGGGCGCCACAGGCGCTGAGCCTGATCCTGCAGAAAACCCGGAATGCCAAAGTTGAACATCAACGCCGCCATCAGAATGAACTCGGCGCCTTTATCGCCGTGCACGCCGGACGCATTGGTCAGCGTCACGCCCTCCGGCAGATGTGCCAGCCACTGCTCAACGCCGGCGGACATCACCTGCACCCAGCCGAGACGTGGTGCGCTGAAGGTATCGAGCGCCAGCTTGCGTCCGCTCCACAAAATGTCGCTGGTGGCGAGGAAATCTGCGGTATGCGCGGCCTGGCTGTTTTCGCTCAGGGTAAAGTGACCGCGCAGTTGCGGATGGGCATCCAACAGCTGTTGCAGGTGCTGCGGGGTCAGATGTAATGCCTGCGGGGCGCTGGCGTCGTTTTCGATATGAATATGCATCAGCGCATCGCCGTGACTTCCATCTCGACCAGCAGGTCAGGATGGTTGAGTTGAATACCGACGGTGGCGCGCGCCGGGAAGGGAAACTGGAAGAACTCGCTATACGCCGCGTTCATCTCACTGAAGGTGCTGAGGTCGGTGAGATAGATCGTCACGCGCACCACGTTATCGAAGGTCATCTGCGCTTCGCTCAATAGATCGCCGACGTTTTTCAATACCTGGCGCGTCTGGTTGGCGATGTCATTGCCCTTGATCTCACCGCTGTAGGGGTCAATCGCCACCTGGCCGGAGATAAACAGCATCGGTTCGTGCAGTACGGCGGCGGAAAGCGGAGCCGGGCCCATTGGGCGGTCACTGGCGTTCATTCCTGGATAAGCAATCGCGGTCTTCATGGTGAAATTCCAAGCAAAACTGTTTCACCGCAATTTCGTATACGATTATACAAGTGTCAATGCGCGATTTTTGACCATCGGGTCGAAAAGGTGATGCCTGTCACGTAATAGGATTTGATTATAGCGTGGTTAATTTTATGAAAAATAAGGGTTAAGTGAGGGTGTGACGCGCTCGCGGAGGTGTTGGATTGAATCGTATACGATTTTCTTATCTCAAGGTTTTAGCCGGTTAAACCGTGGCAAAACCACTCCCCGGCGCGCCAGGATTTCCGGCTGCACAATCCGCGGTCAAAGGGTATACTGTCGCACTCTTTTTTAATCGACCCTTATCGCGTACTCAACATGCAAAAGTTTGATACCAAGACCTTTCAGGGCCTGATCCTGACCTTGCAGGATTACTGGGCGCGTCAGGGCTGCACCATCGTCCAGCCGCTGGACATGGAAGTGGGCGCTGGCACTTCACACCCAATGACCTGCCTGCGCGCCATTGGCCCAGAGCCGATGGCTACCGCCTATGTGCAGCCTTCACGCCGTCCTACCGATGGTCGCTACGGTGAAAACCCGAACCGTTTACAGCACTACTATCAGTTCCAGGTGATGATCAAACCTAACCCGGACAATCTGCAGGAGCTGTACCTGGGTTCACTGCAAGAGCTGGGCCTGGATCCGACCGTACACGATATTCGCTTCGTGGAAGATAACTGGGAAAACCCTACGCTGGGTGCCTGGGGGCTGGGTTGGGAAGTGTGGCTCAACGGCATGGAAGTGACGCAGTTCACTTACTTCCAGCAGGTGGGCGGCATGGAGTGTAAGCCAGTGACGGGTGAGATCACTTACGGACTTGAGCGCCTGGCGATGTATATCCAGGGCGTCGACAGTGTTTACGATCTGGTGTGGAGCGACGGCCCATTTGGCCAAACCACCTACGGTGAAGTGTTCCACCAGAACGAAGTGGAACAGTCGACCTACAACTTTGAGTACGCGGATGTGGACTTCCTGTTCTCCTGCTTCGAGCAGTATGAGAAAGAAGCGCAACAGCTGCTGGCGCTGGAAAAACCCCTGCCGTTGCCAGCTTATGAGCGCATCCTGAAAGCGGCACACAGCTTTAACCTGCTGGATGCACGCAAGGCGATCTCGGTAACCGAGCGTCAGCGCTATATCCTGCGTATCCGCACCCTGACGAAAGCCGTGGCGGAAGCCTATTACGCGTCTCGTGAGGCGCTCGGTTTCCCCATGTGCAATAAAAACAAGTAAGAGGCAGCCATGACCGATAAAACTTTCCTGGTGGAAATTGGCACCGAAGAGTTGCCTCCGAAAGCCCTGCGTAGCCTGGCAGAAGCCTTTGCTGCGCACTTTACCGCAGAACTGGACAGCGCCGGTTTAGCACATGGCGAGGTGAGCTGGTTTGCCTCTCCACGCCGTCTGGCGCTGAAGGTGGCCCAATTGGCCACAGCGCAGGCCGATCGTGAAGTGGAAAAACGTGGCCCAGCGATTGCTGCTGCGTTTGATGCCGATGGCAATGCCACCAAAGCAGCCGAAGGTTGGGCGCGCGGTAACGGCATCACCGTGGATCAGGCTGAGCGTCTGAGCACGGATAAAGGCGAATGGCTGGTGCATCGCGCTTCAGTGAAAGGCGAGAGTGCTCAGGCACTGCTGCCCGCGATGGTGGCAACCGCACTAAGCAAGCTGCCGATTCCAAAACTGATGCGCTGGGGCGCAAGCGACGTGCAGTTTGTCCGTCCGGTACATACTGTGACGCTGCTGTTGGGCGATGAGCTGATCCCGGCGACGATTCTCGGTATTCAGTCCGATCGCGTGATTCGCGGCCACCGCTTTATGGGCGAGTCAGAGTTCACACTCGACAACGCCGATCAGTATCCGCAATTGCTGCTGGAGCGCGGCAAAGTGGTGGCTGATTTTGCGACCCGTAAAGCCAAAATCAAAGCGGATGCGGAAGCGGCGGCGCAGCAGTTGGGCGGTATCGCCGATCTGAGCGACAGCTTGCTGGAAGAAGTGGCCTCGCTGGTGGAGTGGCCAGTGGTGCTCACCGCGAAATTCGAAGAGAAGTTCCTCGCGGTGCCTGCTGAAGCGCTGGTTTACACCATGAAGGGTGACCAGAAGTACTTCCCGGTGTACTCCGCTGACGGTAAATTGCTGCCAAACTTTATCTTCGTCACCAACATCGAATCTAAAGACCCGCAGCAAATCATCTCCGGTAACGAAAAGGTCGTGCGCCCGCGTCTGGCCGATGCCGAGTTCTTCTTCAACACTGACCGTAAAAAGCGTCTTGAAGATAACCTGCCGCGTCTCGAGACCGTACTGTTCCAGAAAGAGCTGGGTACGCTGCGTGATAAAACGGACCGCATTCAGGCGCTGGCGGGCTGGATCGCCGCTCAGATTGGTGCCGATGTGAACCACGCCACCCGCGCGGGCCTGCTGTCGAAGTGTGACCTGATGACCAACATGGTCTTCGAGTTCACCGATACTCAGGGCGTGATGGGCATGCACTATGCACGTCATGATGGCGAAGCCGAAGATGTCGCGGTGGCGCTGAACGAGCAGTATCAGCCGCGCTTTGCCGGTGATGCACTGCCATCGAACCTCGTGGCTTGTGCTGTCGCGATTGCCGACAAGATGGATACCCTTGCGGGCATCTTCGGCATTGGTCAGCATCCAAAAGGCGATAAAGACCCGTTCGCACTGCGCCGTGCTGCGCTGGGCGTGCTGCGTATTATCGTTGAGAAGAACCTGCCACTCGATCTGCAAACGCTGACCGAAGAAGCGGTGCGTCTCTACGGCAGCAAGCTGAGCAACGGCAAAGTGGTGGATGAAGTGATCGACTTCATGCTGGGTCGTTTCCGTACCTGGTATCAGGAAGAGGGCCACAGCGTCGACACCATTCAGGCCGTGCTGGCACGTCGTCCAACCCGCCCGGCGGACTTCGATGCGCGCATGAAAGCGGTTTCCCACTTCCGTACGCTGGAAGCGGCATCGTCGCTGGCTGCGGCCAACAAGCGTGTGTCCAACATCCTGGCGAAAGCCACCGAAACCCTCAACGACAGCGTGCAGGCATCGTTGCTGAAAGAGAACGCCGAGATCCAGCTGGCGACTTTCGTGACGGCGTTGGGTGACAAGCTGCAGCCGTACTTCGCGGAAGGCCGCTATCAGGATGCGCTGGTGGAGCTGGCGCAGCTGCGCGAAGCGGTCGATAACTTCTTCGACAACGTGATGGTTAACGCCGATGAAGCGGAAGTGCGTATTAACCGCCTGACACTGCTGGCGCAACTGCGCGCACTGTTCCTGCAGGTCGCGGATATCTCTCTGCTGCAGTAAGCGATGTGTTGAAGTGAACCGAAGGGACGAGAAATCGTCCCTTTTTGTTTTTAAAATTCGGCGCTGACTTCCTGGGAGTGGTGCAAGATGCGCCCAATAAAGATCTCATCAACCTCAGCACGGTAAATCACAATGTGCTGACCGAAGGAAAGTGAATAGATTTGATAACCTAAATCAGGCCGTTTTCGCCCTAAATCGAACAGGGCAATTTTATCGAAGAGCTGGGAAAATTTAAGGTTGTAAGCGTCTGCGAGTTGCTCCCCAAAATTCCAGTATCCGTAAATCCAGATTTTCATCAAATCGGCATCAGCTTCCGGTTTTATCGTGATCTTCCTTTTCATAAATGCCCACCCTGGCTTTTGCTCGTCTCAGAAAATCTTCATGGTCCCACTCTTTACCAGGACCGCTCTCGAATCCTTGTCTTACCAATTCTTTTAGCGCCTCCAGCTTCGACGCCGCCTGCTTCTCACGCAGTAAACGCAGCGAGTCGCGCACCACCTCGCTTTGAGTACGGTAATCACCGGAAGCCACCAGAGATTCAACAAACTCGCGCAGTTCATCACCTAAATCGATTGTCATGGTACGTGCCATCATCGTGCCCCAATGTAAGAAATATTCTTACATCCTGGCACATTTTTGAGCAATGCGGAATCGGCGTTGCAGCGCAGTTACAGCGACAACTGCGAAGCAACGCGAAGGATTAAGCGCTGGTGTCGAACAGGCGGGCATCGCGCAGCAGGTGATCGTTGCCACGACGGCGGGTGAAACCGCTGCGGTCGAAGAATTCCAGAATCTGTACCGCGATTTTACGCCCGGTACCGAGCTGATTGCGGAAATCGGCGGCGCTGGTGCTGCCACCGTTGGCGTCACGCTGGCGAATCAGATCGGCGAAGATCTGGATCTGGTCGCTGCGGTAATAGCGATCGCGCACGATCGCCGTGATATGACCGAGACGCGCGGCGGAGAGCAGCAGGCTGCGAATGGTTTCTTCATCTTGCTGGGTGGCCAGTGCGATATCGCGCACCCATAGCGGCTGGTCACCAAACAGCGGACCAACCTGCTGCCACAGTGCTTCCTCCTGGGGATTGAAGCGCGGTTCGAAATCCGGCAAATGCAACCAGCCTTGCCGGTGCTGCAACTGGCCTTGTGAAAGCAGCCGATCGATCAATGCGATAACCTGTTCCGGCGGCTGGTGGGGGAGAGCCACGCGACGCAAGCGATCGCGACCAATGCCCGGCACTTCAGGGTGCTGCTGATGAAACGCGGTGAGCGCTTCCAGCAGTCGCTGCTGCCAGTCATTGGCCTGTTCCACAGCCATGATGGCGCTGCCGAGTCGCACGGGCGCCACCTTGTCCAGCAGGTTGTTGAGTGCATCGTCACTCAGCTGGCGTGCCCAACTCAGCTCGGCCATGTCGATGGGTTGCTGAGCCAGGTGCGACTGCAGACTCTCTTCATCGGCTTCCGCCGCCGCCAGCTGTTGCAGCCAGTCAAGATAATCAGGATGGCGCTTGCCGCGTTTCTTGCTGTTCAGCAGCAGCACTCGTCCGCCACCGAGCGTGAGTTGTGCATTGCTGTCGCGGATAATCAGCCGATCGTTTTCCGCCAGCCACAGCGGCTCGTTGAGCACCAGCTCCGCCAGTTCGCCCGCAATCAGGTTAAGTCGGCCAGTCACATGACTGGCGGCATGGTGAAGATGTACCGGCTGCGAGGGATTTCTTAACGGCTGTAGCAAACGCAGCGCCACGATCAGTCGCTGGGTGCCCGAAGGTTGCGGTTGTGCCAGCAGCCAGTCACCGCGCGCAATCTGGTCTTTCTCCACATCGCCGACGATATTCAGCGCGATACGTTCTCCAGCCTGCGCACGCGTTACCGACTGATTCTGCGCATGCAGCGAACGCACGCGCACGGGCAAATTGAGGCGGCTGAGCCACAACGTATCACCCACGCTGACTTCACCCGCCAGGGCGGTGCCGGTGACCACTAATCCGCTGCCTTTGAGGGTAAACGCGCGGTCAATGGCGAGGCGGAAGCGGCGACCCATATCGACATCCGGTGCGCGTAGTTCACTCAAGTGCTGGCGCAGCGCGTCGATGCCTTGCTGGGTGGTACTGCTGGTGACAAATTGCGGTACTGCCAGCCAGCCCAGTTGCTGCGTCAACTCCGCCACCTGATGCTGCACTTCAGCGATACGGACGGCGTCGACGCGATCCGCTTTGGTCAACGCCACGCTAAGCGGGGGTTGCCCGACCAGGCTTAGCAGTTGCAGATGCTCACGCGTTTGCGGCATCACACCGTCGTCGCACGCTACCACCAGCAGTGCATGATGAATACCGCCGATGCCCGCCAGCATATTGGCGAGGAATTTCTCGTGTCCTGGCACATCGATAAAGCCCACAACGCGGCCATCCGGTTGCGGCCAGTAGGCATAGCCAAGATCGATGGTCATGCCGCGCCGTTTCTCCTCAGGCAGGCGATCGGCATCGACACCGGTTAACGCCTGTAGCAGTGCGGTTTTACCGTGATCGACGTGTCCAGCGGTGGCGATAATCATGTGGTTAAGGTCCGTATCAGCGCCGCTTCATCTTCAAGGCAGCGTAAATCCAGCCACAGTCTTCCTTCCTGGATGCGGCCAATCACCGGTTGTGATAATGCACGCCAGCGCTGCGCCAGTGCATCCAGCGAGCTGCCGTGAGATTCACGTGGGCTAAACGTGATGGCAAAACTCGGTAAGCGTTCAACGGGTAATGAACCGCTGCCGATTTGCGACGAGCAGGCGGCGATATTAAGGGAAAAATCAGCGCCATAGGCGTGTTCCAGCGCAGGCATCAGCCGTTCGGCCTGCTGCAAAATCTCGTGTGACGATCGCGTCAACAAGCGCAGGGTGGGCAGCGCTTCGCGCAATGTTTCCGGCTGGCGATAAAGCTGCAAAGTGGCTTCCAGCGCAGCCAGCGTCATTTTATCCACGCGCAAAGCACGCTTGAGCGGATGCTGTTGCAGCCGATCGATAAGCGCCTGTTTGCCGACGATAATCCCCGCTTGCGGGCCGCCCAGCAGTTTATCGCCGGAAAAACTCACCAGATCCACACCGGCGGCAATCAGCTGTTGCGGCATCGGCTCGGCGGGCAAATTAAAAGCGGTCATGTCGATGAGCGAACCGCTGCCTAAATCAGTGATCACCGGCAGCTGATGTTGCGCCGCCAACGCCACCAGCTCGGCTTCCGCTACCGCAAGGGTGAAGCCCTGAATCTGGTAGTTGCTGGTATGCACCTTCATCAACAAACCGGTGTTGTCGCTGATGCCAGCACGATAATCTTTCAGATGGGTACGATTAGTGGTGCCGACTTCAACCAGCTGGCAGCCCGCCTGGCGCATCACATCGGGGATGCGGAATGCGCCGCCGATTTCGACCAGCTCACCGCGTGAGACAATCACTTCGCGACCTGGCGCCAGTGCTGCCAGCATCAGCAACACGGCGGCGGCATTGTTATTCACGATACAGGCCGCTTCAGCCCCCGTCAGTTCACACAGCAGCGCACTCACCGCACGATCGCGATGGCCACGTGACGCATCATCCAGCGCATATTCCAGCGTGACCGGCTGGCGCAAGCAGGCAGTGACCGCCTCAATCGCGCGCGTGCTTAACTGCGCACGGCCCAGGTTGGTGTGCAGCACCGTGCCGGTGAGATTGAACACCGGACGCAGCGCGCTTTGTTGCTGCTGTTGCGCGCGGCGCTGCGCTTCCTCTGGCCAGTTAAGATGCCAGCCGGGTAAAGTTTGATGCTGTTGAATATGCGTGCGTGCTTCTTGCTGCATGGCGCGCAGCTGGCGGGTGGTAAACGCGGTGCCCGTCTGCAGCAGCAGCGGCTGCATCGCGGGATCGCGCAGCAGGCTGTCGATCGCAGGCAGTTGTGAATACAGTGTTTTCATCGGGTGGCTTAGCTTAGCTGGAAGGCGGAACGGTGCGGGCAAAACTCTCCCGCGCAAACAACGTATCGGCCAGCTTGATCAATGCCGGGCGGTTCACGCACCAGTTAGGCAGCACCCGGCGGAAGTTGAGATAACCAATCATGCAGCCAGTGGCGATGTCGGCCAGATTGAGCGTACCGCTGTTCAAGAGTTCACCCTGGGCCGCCGCCGTTTCCAGCGCATCCAACCCACGCAAAATTTTCTCGCGATTACGCATTAGCACTTCTTCGGATTGTTGATCGCCGGGGCGCATCTGTTCGCGCACAATCATCACGGCGGCATCGTTGATGCCATCGGCGAGCTTTTCCAGCTGACGTACCTGCAGAGCGAGCAGGGCGTCATCCGGCAACAGAGCAGGGGCGTCACCGCGTAGCTCAATGACCTGGGCGATAATCGAAGAATCAAACCAGGTGAGATGGTTATCGTCTACCAGTGCAGGCACTTTGCCCAGCGGGTTATAGTGCGGCACGTGGCTGTCTTCCACCCAAGGCGACTGGTTAACAAATTCGAACACCAGGCCTTTTTCCAACAGGATCACTGAAATTTTGCGGACAAAAGGGCTGGTGTAGCTGCCAATCAGTTTCATCAGGTGTTTCCTTTGCGACAGAGATAGGTACACAAATTGTAGCGGCGCGATTTATTGCACGTTGTTGTCTGGCTCAAAAACAGCGCGATAAATCGTGCCGCGACAGTTCGTAGGAAAGCGGCAATTTGCTCAATCCCCAGGAAACATAAATGGATTCAGGCTGCTGCGCGCAAAGCCTTCCTGCTCCATACGCGCATCCAGCACCAGTGAGGCCAGGTCATCGGCCACCGGTTCCACCGCCGGATCCTTCTCCTGATACAACATCTTCAGATAGGTGCCGCAGTCACCACAGCTTTCGGCTTTCACTGCGGCTCTTTCGCTGTCGAGTGACCAATAGTGCAGGTCGCGCGTTTGCTCGCAGTTGGAGCACTTACTGCGCACCACATACCATTCACTTTCACACAGATTACAGTGTAGATAACGTAGCCCCTGCTGGCCCACATCCATATGCACCACGCTGGTCACCGGCACGCTGGCGCACACCGGGCAGAACTGGCGATGCTCGCCGTATTCTGCGCGGGCTTTGCCTGGGATCAGCGCTGCCATCTGCGCCCAATAGATCGAAAGCGCAGCCCAAATAAACGGGGCTTTATCGCTGCTGACCTGCGCAAAATCACCCTCCAGTAGCGCACTGGCCAGGCCTTCCAGCTCGGAAGAGGAGGCTTTTTCCAGGTTCTCCAGCACCGCCAATGCCTGGCCGCTCATCTCGGGCTTCAGCTCGGCAATCAGCGAATGCAGCAGACGCTGCCAGTGGGCATCGCGGGGATAGGTGTGAATATCGAGCGGCGGCTTGCCCTGTTCGGCGCTTTCGGCCAAACGCTGGCGCAAATCGAGTTGCAGCGGATGATCGTACAGCACGATGTCTTGCGCCTGCGCGATCACGGCAGCAAAGCGCAGATAATCGCCCAGCGGATTCTTCGCTGCCAGCTCACGTAAACGCGCTGCACGGCGGCTGTACAGATTTTTCAGCCGAGGAAAAAGCAGCGGCGGAACCTGTTCCGCCGTGTTTTTTTCGCCTTTCTCCAGCTGGTCCTGCGGGATAATGCGAATACTCATCAGGGACGTTTTTCCTGTTGTGTTTGGCGTTGGCGCTGCTCACGATACCAGCGTGGATGATGTTTCTTCGCCCACGCGGCCGGCACCCAGCCCTCAACCATGGCGGTAATGGTACCTTTGACCCACAGGGCCGCATAAATGTGCACCATAATCACCACGATCAATGCCACAGCTGAGACCGAATGCACCACCAAAGCGGCGCGAATCAGCGGAATCGCAAAGGCGCCTGCAAAGTAAGGACGCCAGATAACCACTCCGCTCGCCAGCAGCAAGACTAAGCTGATGATAGCAGCCCAGAACACACACTTCTGCCCGAAGTTGTATTTGCCGGTATCACCCACCTCTTCATTGCGTACGATCTTATTGATGTTTTTCGCCCAGAGCAGGTCTTCGCGATTGATCAGATTCTGTTTCCAGTAGCGCAAAAACATGATCAGAAAAGCAGCAAACATCACCACGCCGACAAAGGGATGCAGGATGCGCGCCAGTTGTGGCGTGCCCAAAACGTGCATCAGCCAGTTAAAGGAGGGAAAGAAGAAACCCAGCCCGCTCAGGGCTGCCAGAACAAAACAGAACGCTACAATCCAGTGATTGATGCGTTCCGGTGCGCTGTAGCGCACCAGACGATCGCGCTTTTTCATCATTCGCGCTCCTCTTTTTCGTGCAGGTTCTCGTCCTCATCCTCTTCCACCCGGTTCGGCCCGACGCCGACATAGTGGAATACCGAGGCAGCGAAGGTGGCGGCGAAACCGATGGCCGCCAGCGGTTTCCAGATACCTTTCCAGAAGGTGACCGCCGGACTGATGCTCGGGTTTTCTGGCAAACCGTGATACAGCTGGGGTTTATCAGCATGATGCAGCACGTACATGACATGCGTGCCGCCGACGCCTTCCGGATCGTACAAGCCCGCATTGTCATAGCCGCGCGTATTCAGCTCCGCCACGCGTTCTGCCGCCAGCGCCTGCATATCGGTTTTACTGCCGAAATGAATCGCGCCGGTCGGGCAGGTTTTGACGCACGCCGGTTCCTGGCCAACATTGACACGATCGACACACAGCGTGCATTTATACACGCGGTTGTCGTCTTTATTCAGGCGCGGCACGTCGAACGGACAGCCGGCAATGCAGTAGCCGCAGCCAATGCACTGCTCGGACTGAAAATCGACGATGCCGTTGGCGTACTGAATAATCGCACCTTCGGACGGACAGGCTTTTAGGCAGCCGGGATCGGCGCAGTGCATGCACCCATCCTTGCGGATAAGCCACTCTAACTTGCCATTCTCCTCCACTTCTGAGAAGCGCATCACCGTCCAGGATTTGGCGGTCAGATCCGCTGGGTTGTCATACACCCCAACGTTATGCCCAACCTCATCGCGGATGTCGTTCCACTCTGAACACGCCACCTGGCAGGCTTTGCAACCGATGCAGGTGGTCACGTCGATCAGCTTCGCCACCTCCTGCTGATGATTACGCGCCTGCGGGGCAGGCGTGAAACCATTGGTGGCGGAGCGGCGGATAATGTCTTGTGATTGATAAGCCATCTACGTTCTCCTACACCTTCTCAACGTTAACCAGGAACGCCTTAAACTCGGGCGTTTGCGTGTTGGCATCACCGACAAACGGCGTCAGGGTATTGGCGATAAAGCCTTTCTTCGCAATGCCTTGATAGCCCCAGTGAATCGGAATGCCGACGGTATCGACGGTTTTGCCATCCACATCAAGTGGGCGCAGGCGTTTGGTGACCACCGCTTTGGCTTTGATGTAACCGCGATTGGAGCTCACTTTCACCGTATCGCCCTGCACGATGCCCAGCTTGTTGGCCAACTTCTCACCAATCTCCACAAACTGCTCCGGCTGCGCGATGGCATTGAGTAACGCGTGTTTGGTCCAGTAGTGGAAATGCTCGGTGAGACGATACGTGGTGCCGACATACGGGAAGTGCTCGGCTTTACCCATCGCCGCCAGATCGTCTTTGAACACGCGTGCTGCCGGGTTCGAAATGACGTTCGGATGCAGTGGATTCGTGCCGAGTGGCGTTTCAAACGGCTCGTAGTGTTCCGGGAAAGGACCTTCAGCCATTTTGTCGAGCGCGAACAGGCGGCCCATGCCTTCTGGCTGCATGATAAACGGCCCCACATTGCTCCCCGGTGCGGCGGTGCTGTAATCCGGAATATCCATGCCGCCCCATTTACTGCCATCCCACTTGAGGATCTGCCGTTTCGGATCCCACGGATTCCCTTGCGGGTCGGCCGATGCGCGGTTGTAGAGGATGCGTCGGTTGAGCGGCCATGCCCAACTCCAGTTCAGCGTATTGCCCAATCCACTCGGATCGGTGTTATCACGCCGCGCCATCTGGTTGCCATCTGGCGTCCAGCTGCCCGCAAAAATCCAGCAGCCGCTGCTGGTGCTGCCGTCATCTTTCAACTGCGCAAAGCTACTGAGCTGCTGGCCTTTTTTCACCAGCAACGTGCCTTTGTCATCGAACACATCCGCCAGCGCTTTGCCGTTGCTCTCCATCGCCACTTCTTCCGAAGCCGGGTTATCAGGCGTCTGGTAGTTCCACGTCATGTTCAGCACCTGTTCGGGCAAGGCACCGCCCTCACTGGCGTACATTTTGCGCAGACGGCTGTAAATGCCGGAGAGAATTTCGCCATCGTTCAGCGCTTCGCCCGGCGCATCCTGACCTTTGAAGTGCCACTGCAGCCAGCGTCCGGAGTTGACGATGGAGCCATTCTCTTCCGCGAAGCAGGTGGAGGGCAGGCGGAACACTTCGGTCTGAATCTTCGCCGGATCGACATCGTTAAACTCCCCGTGGTTTTGCCAGAAGGTCGAGGTTTCGGTGTTGAGCGGGTCGATGGTCACCAGGAACTTCAGCTTCGACAGTGAATCGATCACTTTGCGTTTGTTTGGGAATGAGGCCACCGGGTTAAAGCCCTGGCAAAGATAGCCATTCACTTTGCCCTGCGACATCATCTCGAAGTACTGCAAAACGTCGTAGCCTTTGTCCCACTTCGGCAACCAGTCGAATCCCCAGCTGTTCTCTGCTTGCGCTTTGTCTCCAAAAAAGGCCTTCATCATGCTGACAAAGAATTTCGGGTAGTTACCCCAGTAGTTCACCTGGCCGGGTAGCGTCGGTTTCGGCGTGTTGGCCGCGAGATAGCTTTGCAGATCGGTCTGTTTCTCCGACGGCAATGTCATATAACCTGGCAAACTTTGCGACAGCAGGCCGAGATCGGTGAGCCCCTGAATGTTGGAGTGACCGCGCAGGGCGTTGACGCCGCCGCCGGCCATGCCCATGTTGCCGAGCAGCAGCTGGATAATCGCCATGGTGCGGATGTTTTGCGCACCGACCGAGTGTTGCGTCCAGCCCAGCGCATACAGGAATGAGGTGGTGCGATCGCGCGCGCTGGTCTCACCGATCAGCTCGCAGACGTGCAGGAAGTCCTCTTTCGGCGTGCCGCAGATGCGTGACACCATTTCTGGTGTGTAGCGGCTGACGTGCTGTTTCAGCAGATTCCACACACAGCGTGGATGTTGCAGGCTGTCATCACGTTTGGCAAAGCCGTCATCGCCCAGCTCATAGTTCCAGCTGGTTTTGTCATACTTGCGATTGGCTTCGTCGTAGCCGCTGAACAGGCCGTCATCAAAATGATAGTCTTCGCGCACTATCAGGCTGGCGTTGGTGTACGCCTGCACATATTCATGCTGGATTTTGTCATTTTGCAGCAGCCACAGCAGCACGCCCGACAGGAAAGCAATGTCGGTGCCGGAACGAATCGGCGTGTAAAAGTCTGCCACCGATGCCGTACGCGTGAAGCGAGGATCGATAACAATCAATTTGGCTTTGTTGTGAATCTTGGCTTCCATCGCCCAGCGGAATCCCACAGGATGCGCTTCAGCGGCGTTGCCACCCATCACAACGATCAGATTGGCATTACGGATGTCGACCCAGTGGTTGGTCATCGCACCGCGACCAAATGTTGGAGCAAGACTTGCTACCGTTGGTCCGTGTCAAACGCGTGCCTGGTTGTCGACCGCTAACATGCCGAGCGATCGGGTAAATTTTTGGGTTAAATAGCCAGTTTCATTGCTGGATGCGGATGCACACAGCATGCCTGATGAGAGCCAGCGGTTGACGGTAACACCTGCGGCGTTTTGCGCGATAAAGTTGGCGTCGCGGTCGGCTTTCAGCAGTTTCGCGATACGGTCAAAGGCATCGTCCCAGCTGATGCGCTGCCATTTATCGGAGCCTGGCGCGCGGTATTCGGGGTAGTGCAGGCGGCTTTCACTGTGGACAAAATCCAGCAGGCCAGCGCCTTTGGGGCACAATGCACCACGACTCACCGGATGATCCGGATCGCCTTCAATGTGAAAAATGGTCTCTTTGGCGTTTTTCGCGCCGTCACCGAGGCTGTACATTAACAAGCCACAGCCCACTGAGCAGTAGGTGCAGGTGTTACGGGTTTCGCGGGCACGCAGCAGCTTATACTGTCGCGTTTCCGCCAGCGCTACCTCTGGCGTGAAGCCGAGGAGTGCTGCCGATGTCCCTGCCATACCGCCAGCACAGATTTTGAAGAATTTTCTTCGGCTGACGTTCATGGTTAATCCTTGAGTCGACATTGCTACAATTTGCCTGCGTCGTGCGTATTGTCGCTGCGTGGCCTGCGCCCATTCGTTCCCGTCGCTTACTGGTGTAAGCTCCCGGCTTGAATGGGTTTACTGCCTTGCCACAATCCGCATGACGGGCAAAATTTTTTGTGATGCGTTGGGCCGAGGCTCACAATGACCCAACTAATAGTGTGAGAATAGCAGCGAAATATTACCACTGCTTTAATGTGGTTGTTGTCCGAGGCGAGCAAAGTGAAAGTTAAAGCACAGGAAAGTCATCAGAGTGTGATTGAGATCTCAGGCGCAGTGCAGGCGCCGGTACGTCAGCGGCGTGATATCAGCACGTCTGAAACCGACTGGCTGGCACAAGAGGTGCCGATCGCGCTGGTGTATAACGGCATTTCCCATGTGGTGATGATGGCGACGCCCAACGATCTTGAGGCGTTTGCGCTCGGTTTCTCACTCTCAGAAGGCATTATTGAGAAGCCTGATGAGATTTTCGGCATGGATGTGGTGCCCGGCTGCAACGGTATTGAAGTGCAGATCGAACTCTCCAGCCGACGCTTTATGGCGCTAAAAGAGCAGCGCCGTGCCATGGCGGGCAGAACCGGCTGTGGCGTGTGCGGCGTGGAACAACTCGACCAGATTGGTAAACCGCTGCAGCCGTTGCCGTTTACCCAAACCTTCGATCTGGCAAACCTCGATAGCGGGCTGGCGCAACTGCGCAATTACCAACCCATCGGCAATCTCACCGGATGCACGCACGCGGCGGCATGGATGTCGCCGCAGGGGGAATTGCTCGGTGGCTGCGAAGACGTGGGTCGCCATGTGGCGCTGGATAAACTGCTGGGGCATCGTAGCCAGCAGCCGTGGCAGCAGGGCGCGGTGCTGGTCTCCAGTCGCGCCAGCTATGAGATGGTGCAAAAGTCCGCGATGTGCGGCGTGGAGATTTTATTTGCGGTATCCGCTGCGACCCAGCTCGCCGTTGAGGTCGCCGAGCGTTGTCATTTAACGCTGATAGGGTTTAGTAAGCCGGGACGCGCCACGGTGTACAGCCATCCGCAGCGCCTGGTTTAAACCACCTGTACCTGTGGCAGCGCCTGCTGGAGCGCAGCTAATGCGCCTGCTTTGGCGGGGCCGCTGTCGCAAATAAGCAAATCCACTTCTCCAATCGGCGCGTACACCGTGCGGCTGATCACCCCCAGCTTGCTGTGATCCGCCAGTAAAAAGGTGCGCGCAGCCTGCTGCACCATGGCGCGAGCAATCGCCGCTTCATGAGGATGGAAACTGCTGGCACCGTTTTTAGCATCAATGCCAACCGGCGACAGCAGGGCAACGTCGGCGCGATAGCGGTAAATCTCGCTGACCGTGATTTCGCCGCGCGTCTGCTGTGCACCTGCCATCATCATCCCACCGAGCAAAATCACCTGATTATTCAGCGTTTCATGTTCTTCGGCGGCGCTTAGCGCCAGTGCAGCCTGCAAACTGTTAGTGATAATGGTTAAGCCGGCCATGCTGCGCAGCTGCTCCGCCAGCATGGTGGTGGTGGTGCCGGCATCCAGAAACAGCGTCTGGCCCGGCTGCAAGTGCTGTGCGGCCGCCACGGCAATCGCACGTTTCTCTTTGGCTTGAGCACTACGGCGCACTTGCAGCGGTGCTTCCGGCTGGCTATCTACCGCGACTAAACCGCCGTGCACCCGTCGTGCTAAACCCTGCGCTTCCAGCTCAATAATGTCTCGCCGTGCCGTTTCCCGTGAAATACCCAGCTCATTGATAATGCGCTCGGTGCTGACCTGATGCTGCGTGGTCAGCAGGGCTCGAATGCGGTGTAAGCGGGTTTCCTGCAGCATGACTTTTCCCTGTAGCGTAATAATCTGGGCCTAAGCTTACCTGAGTGTCATTATGGCGTCATGTGTATTTGGTTGTATTTGTGTATTTGGTTGCATTTCTCGTTAAAGCAGGCATGATGGTGACAACGGTCACACATCATGCACCCCTTTCACCTTCGCAACGGGAGTTACCATGGCTACACGTTCCACCATCATGGACACCAACAGTTTTCGTGCTGAGCACGCCGACGGTCTGGATGCAGCAACCCGCCAGCTGACGGACAAGCGCAGCAAAGTGTTGGGCGAGTCGTATCGCCTGTTTTATCGTAAGCCGGTGCATCTGGTACGCGGTGAAGGGCAGTATCTGTGGGATGCTGCAGGTAACAAATATCTCGATGTGTACAACAATGTGGCCAGTATTGGCCACTGCCATCCGGCGGTGATCGAAGCGGTGAATCAGCAGATGAAGATGCTGAACACCCACACCCGTTATCTGCACGAACGCATTCTCGATTACACCGAAGAGCTGCTGGCAACCACGCCAGACGCCATCGACCGTGCCATGTATATGTGCACCGGGTCGGAAGCTAACGATTTGGCGATCCGTGTGGCGCGTGCTTTCAGCGGCGGCACGGGCATTATCGTGTCGCAGGAGGCCTATCACGGCACCAGCGATCTCACGTCTGGCGTCTCCCCGGCACTGGGCAGCGGTCAGCCACTGGCGGCCACCACGCGTTTGGTTTCGCCACCCGATGCTTACCGCGTCAACGCACCGGATCTCGGCGAATGGTTTGCCAACGAAATTCAGAAACAGATCGATGACATGAAAGCACACGGCATTAAATTTGCTGGCTTCCTCGCGGATTCGATCTTCTCTTCCGATGGTGTGTTACCGAATCCACGCGGCTTCCTGCAGAAAGCGGTGGATGTGGTGCACGCTAATGGCGGTATCTTCATTGCTGATGAAGTACAGCCTGGCTTCGGTCGTACCGGCGATGCATTCTGGGGCTTCGCCCGTCACGGCGTGGTGCCGGATGTGGTGACCACGGGTAAGCCGATGGGTAACGGCATTCCGGTTTCCGGCCTGCTGGCGAAGAGTGATGTGCTGGCGGCGTTTAGTGACGATATCCCTTACTTCAACACCTTTGGCGGTAACCCGGTTGCTATGGCGGCGGCGCAGGCGGTCCTGACGGTGATTAAAGAAGAGGGCTTGCAAGAGCACAGCCGCGTGGTGGGTGCCAAACTGCTCGCCGAGTTGCAGAAGTTAATGGATCGCCATGAAAGCATTGGCGATGTGCGCGGAGCGGGGCTGTTTATCGGCTTCGAACTGGTGCAGGACCGCACCAGCAAAACGCCGGATAAAGCGCTGGCGCTGGATCTCACCGAGAAGCTGCGCGATCACCATGTGCTGACGTCGGTGGCCGGTCCGTACGGCAACGTGCTGAAGCTGCGTCCACCATTGGCGTTCCAGGAATCGGATATTGATTGGCTGGTGGGTGCGCTGGATAAGTCACTGACCGAGCTGGGTCGGTAAAAGGCTAAGGTTGCCCCAAAGCAGTATCAGGAAGATGAAGCGGGTCGCCATTCCTGGCGACCCGGCTGAGAATCTGCACGTTTCACTCAATGTGCACGTGGATGCGCACCTGGAAAGGATTACGCGGCTGCCGTTTCCTCGGCAAAAATACTTTCCATCTTCTGCCACGCCTGCGCCACATCGTCATCCAGATTGAACAAACCTGACGTGCCAACGATAAACACATCCACACCAGAAGCCGCAATCTGCTTAAAGGTGCGCGCATTGCAGGAACCATCAATCTCGGTCAGATAGTGATAACCGTGCTCTTCGCGCATGGCAATCAGCTGGCGAATCTTGTTCAGCGTCTCCGGAATAAATTTCTGCCCCGCAAAGCCAGGATCCACCGACATCACCGTAACCTTATCCAGCAGATGTGCATACTCACGAATGCTCTCGGCAGGTGTCGCCGGGTTTAATACCACGCCGCAGCGACGGCCCGCTTCTTTGATTTGAGTCAGCAGGCGGAATATTTTGTTATTTGCGGTTTCGGGATGGAAGCTAATAATATCCGCCCCCGCCTCAATGCACATTGGAATAATATCTTCCGGGTGATTGACCATTAAATGCACATCAATTGGCACATCGGTGATTTTACGCAGGTTCTCAATAAAGAACGGCGATAACGTAATATTTTTAACGTAGCTGCCATCCATAATATCGACATGATAAAAAGCCGCAGTACTATTCATCGCTTCGATCTGTTCACGAAAGCGGGTGAGATCCATACACATTAATGACGGTGAAAATTGAGCGTTCATTGTTTTTTCCTCATTACATAAACAGCGCCCGCAGGCGCTGTGTTATGACATCAATGGAAGAACGAAATAATGTGGCCGAGTACGATGCCGACAATACCGAAGTCCGCGTCGCCGAAGGTGGTCGAGGCAAAGCCCAGGTCGCCCATCAGCGGCAGCAGAATCGCCGGCAGGAAGGAGATCAGCAGCCCTTGTACAAAGGAGCCGACTACCGCGCCACGACGTCCACCCGTGATGTTGCCGTATACACCCGCGGTGGCACCGCAGAAGAAGTGGGGCACCAGACCAGGAACAATCACGCTCAGACCAAACAATGGGCACAGGAACATGCTGATCAGACCGGCGGAGAAACTGCACAGGAAGCCGATGATCACGGCATTCGGCGCGAACGGGAACACGGTTGGGCAGTCCAGCGCCGGTTTGGCGTTCGGTACTAACTTATCTGCGATGCCTTTAAAGGCCGGCACGATCTCGGCAATCACCATACGCACACCGGCGAGGATGATATAAACGCCCGCCGCAAAGGTGATGGACTGAATAATCGCGAACACGATGAAGTTCTGACCGCCGCTCACCTGGCTTTCGGTGAACTCTTTACCCGCCACCAACACCAGCGCGATAAACAGAATCATCATGGTCAGCGAAATCGCGACCGAGGAATCACGCAGGAAGTTGAGGGTTTTCGGCACCTTCAACTCTTCGGTGGATGGACTGCCTTTGCCCACTGCTTTACCGACCAGCGCAGACAGCAGATAACCGGTTGAGCCAAAGTGGCCGAGCGCCAGATCGTCCGAATTGGTGATTTTACGTGTGAACGGCTGCAGAATCGCCGGGCACACCACCATCATGGTGCCGAGAATCAGTGAACCGATTAGCACCAGCCAGAAGCCATGTACGCCGCCGACGGAAAGAATCACCGCCAGCATCGCCGACATATACAGCGTGTGATGACCGGTCAGGAAGATGTACTTCAGCGGGGTGATACGCGCCAGCAGGATGTTCACCAGCATACCGAACACCATGATCATCGCGGTTTCAGTACCGTAACTCTTCTGCGCCAGCGCGGCCATCGCATCAGTATTTGGCACGACACCCTGAATATTAAACGAGTGCTCAAACAGCTGGCTGAAAATGGTCAGTGTTGCCGCAATCAGGTTGGCCCCTGCGATGAGAATCACAAAGCCCATGATGGTTTTCAGCGTGCCAGAAATCACATCCGACACCGGTTTCTTTTGCAGTAATAAACCAATCAGGGAAAAAAGGCCGACAAGTATTGCGGGTGTTCCGAGAACATCCTTGATGATAAATTGCAGCATAATTACTCCATGTGAGTAAAATCGGGCTATTACAGATTTTCCGCCAGGATTTCTTTAATTTTGGCGTTATCTAATAAATTCGTCAGACCAAATACCTGCGCGCTATGCCCGGATAACTGATCGGCAATATCTTTGGCGCTGATAATAAGGTCGGCCTGTTCAGATTTCGCCGTGGTTAAATCGGTATGGCCCACTTCGGCCTCTTTCCCTAATTCCACCACAATTTTCTTCACGTTCATTTCCACAATAAAGCTGCTGCCTAAACCATTACCGCACACAATCAGGACTTTTTTCATAATAGGATTCTCTGGTGGTTAATTTGTAATAACAGCTTCAATCGCTGGTAGGGTTGCCGCCGTCAGCAATTGCTGCAGGCGAGATTCGTCACTGAATACTTCGGCTAATGCTGTGATCATCTGGATATGATCGTCGCCGGAAACGGCGCACAGCATAATCACCACATGCACCGGATCGTTTTCATCCGCTGCAAAGCTCACACCGTTCTTCACATGCAGCAACGACAAGCCATTCTTACGCGCACCCTGTTCCGGACGGGCATGCGGCATCGCCAGGCCGGGTGCCAGTACGTAGTAAGGTCCCAGTTCGGCATGCGAAGTAAAGATGGCATCGAGGTAAGCCGGGGTGATCGCCCCTTCGGCCAGCAGCGGCTCAGCGGATAAACGTACCGCGTCCTGCCAGTCGCTGACCTGTTCTACGATGCGGATATGTTGCGGTGTCAGCCATTGAGTGAGCATCAGTAATTCCTGGTTATTCGTCGATGGAGTGCACTTTAGGTGATTTTCTCAACGCTTTTCTGTGATGATTGTCGCAAAAGTTAGCGCTAACACGGGTGTTGTTAAAAACTGTGTTATCGCTAACATTTTTGTGCAGTCCGTTTGTCATCGTTGCAAGCACCTGACATGCTCCGAGAATCTGAAAATCTTCAGCAGGTGAGGTGTGCCCGAATCTGTGGTGATTAACGTGGCACGTTGACGCATTTGGTTTTAAGCTGCGTGCGGGCATTTGTAGCGAGTCAGTTAGGAGAAGGCATGGCAGAAAAAAAACGGCGCGGTACCGGCAAAAGCACACTGGCCGATGTTGCCCGTTTGGTCGGCGTGAGCACCATGACGGCATCACGTGCGTTGCGCATGCCGGAGAAAGTCTCACCTGAAATTCGCACCAAAATTGATGCGGCCGTCACCGAGTTGGCCTATGTGCCGAACATCCAGGCGCGTAATCTGGCGTCGGCATCGTCGAAGCTAGTCACCATGGTGGTGCCTTCTTTCGCCACGCCGGGCAGCGCGATTGTGTCGGAAGCGCTGCAAGAGATTCTGCGTCCGCAGGGTTACAACATGATGCTGGCGGAAGCCAACCACTCGGCGGCGGAAGAGAGCGAATTAATTGAGATGTTGCTCTCGTACAATCCGGCGGCGATGGTGCATTTCAACTTCGACAATGTCGCTGAAGCTCATCGTTTGCTGAGTAATTCCGGCCTGCCGGTGATGGATATCGGCGGGGTGCATCAGGAATCTGCGGGTATTAGCATTGGTGTCGATTACGCTAAAGCGATTCGCCAGCTGGTGCAGAGTTTGGTGGAACGTGGCTATCGCCATCTCGGCTTGTTGTGTACGCAAACCAATACCACGATTTTCCGCCAACTGCTGAATGGCTGGCACAGTGGCATGCTGGCATCAAATCAGGCGCCGCACCGCGTGGTGACCTCGCCGAAAATGCCGACCTTTGCCGCGGGACATAGCCTGCTGGCGGAGATCCGGCTGACCTGGCCGGAACTGGATGTGCTGATTTGTACCAGCGATGAAGTGGCCTGTGGTGCCATCATGGCTTGCCACGCCGCAGGCATCTCAATTCCCAGCCAGCTGGCGATTGCCAGCATCGGTGGCGGCCCATTGGCAGCAGTCTGCTCACCGCCGCTCACCAGCGTGGTCCTGCCTTATGAAGAGATGGGGCGCACGGCGGGCAAGCGCTTACTCTCCGCATTGAAGGGCGATGAACCACCTGCCATCAACGAACTGCCGGTACAGCTCAAGCTGCGTGCCAGCACCCACAAGATGTAATCCTGCGGCATCGCGTGCATGAGATGTGACTCTGCGTGCGGTGCTTTTCCCAGATTCATCAAATCCTTATCATTACTAAGGCATTGATAACCCTTTTACCGATCATGATTTTAACTATAATGATCCGACTGCTTACGCGGCACCCTGCTAAGGTGATGCTGCAAAACACTAAATGGAGAGGAAGAACATGAGTTATTCACTGCCATCCCTGCCTTACGCGTACGACGCACTGGAACCACACTTCGACAAGCAGACGATGGAAATCCATCACTCTAAACACCACCAGGCTTACGTTAACAACGCGAATGCAGCGCTGGAAGGTACCGAATTCGCTAACCTGCCGGTTGAAGAATTGATCGCTAAACTGGATCAGCTGCCAGCAGATAAAAAAGGTCCACTGCGTAACAACGCAGGCGGCCACGCTAACCACAGCTTCTTCTGGAAAGGCCTGAAACTGGGCACCAGCCTGCAAGGCGAACTGAAAGCCGCTATCGAAAAAGATTTCGGCAGCGTTGAAGCTTTCCAGGCTGAGTTCGAGAAAGCCGCTACCACCCGTTTCGGTTCAGGCTGGGCGTGGCTGGTGAAAAAAGGCGACAAGCTGGCTGTGGTTTCAACCGCTAACCAGGATAGCCCGCTGATGGGTGAAGCCATCTCTGGCGCATCCGGTGAGCCAATCATTGGTCTGGATGTGTGGGAACACGCTTACTACCTGAAGTATCAGAACAAACGTCCTGACTACATCAAAGCGTTCTGGAACGTGGTGAACTGGGATGAAGCGGCTGCGCGTTTCGCTGCTGCTAAGTAAGTTCAGGCGATAGCCAACGCACAGAACCGGTGAAGCTGCTTCACCGGTTTTTTTCTTTACGAAAGCTAAACACTTCTTAAACCACTTCGAGATTACCTCTGCTGACAATACCGTTACGTTCGTTATTAACCTGCCGTTGATAATTTGGGGCATACAGTAGCCGCAGTTGATCACACGAAAGTAAAATAACTATGTCTACTATCACTACCCCTGTGGCGAATAAAGATTCGTCGGCATCTCTGTTTTTGCCGTTAATTAGCGGCAACGTCAGACCTGATAAGTTATGGAATAGTAGTATGTTCCGCTTTAAATTTGCTTTAAGGTCTTTCATCTTTCCGGTTACGACATTTAATTACCTTAACGCATTAGCGAAACTGCCGTTTCTGCCGCAACTGCTGAAAATGCAGGGTTTGCTGCCGGCTAAACCGCATCGCCCTTACCTGCGCGCAGGCTTTAGCGTGGCACAACGTGCGCAGGCACTGCTTGACCATTACACGCTGATGGATCAACTGGATAATGCCAAACTGCGCCAGTTACTGCTGAGTCCGGTGTTAAATGTGATTGCCACTTTTAACGGAAAAAATGATGAGGTGTTTGCTATTAATTGCTGCCCAGGACATTTTGACCGTGAAGGTGAAATAACTCTGACACTGCATTATCAAACCATGAATATTGCCTCGCTCTCTTTTTCCATTATTCAGGAAAAGGGCAAGCGCACATTATTGATTGGTGGATTGCAGGGGCCGCGCAAACACATCTCAAATGATGTTATCCGCGATGCAACCAAAGCCGCACATGGCGTATTCCCGAAACGTCTGTTAATGGAAGCGGTATTTATTCTGGCGCAACAATGTGGCGTGCAAGCGATTTGCGCAGTAGGAGATACCACGCATGTGTTCCGCAGCATGCGTTATCGCCACAGTAAAGGTGATAAGTTCTTTGCCAGCTACAGCGAGTTCTGGCTGTCACTGGGCGGTGAAGCCCGTGCCGACGACCTGTTTACGTTGCCGCTGCAGATGGAAAGGAAAGCACTGGAAGAGATCGCCAGTAAGAAACGTGCGGAGTATCGTCGTCGCTATGCACTGTTGGATGCGTTAAACACCCAGGTATTGCTGGCAGCAGGGGTTGAACCCGTGGCAGGGGTTGAAGCAGTGCAGGAACAGAGCGTGGAACGCGACGTATCACACGCCGCGTAATCGGGTATCAGAACGGCTGCTTCGCGTAGCCGGTCATCACCTTCAGCCCCATCTCACGTCCCAGCGCGGTCATTGGATGCACCACCACCAGGCCGCGCACGCTCTTCTTAAATGCGCCCATGTTGGCTTGTTCTTTCCTGGTGATCTCACGGCTGAAACCCAGCTTCTGCAGCTGTTGCGCTTCTTTACTCAGTTTCTCATCGCGAACACTGCGCAGACGTTCAATTTCCTGCACCAGCTTCTCTTTTTCACGCAGCAGCTCGCCGAGTTTTTCGGCATCGCCAGATTCCAGCAGCTGGGGTTCTTTGCGATTCAATGCGTCCAGTTGATCACTGAGCAGTTTGATCTCGGCTTTTTCTTGTTCTTTCATCAGGGGAAACTCGTTAAGGAAAACAGGCAAAGGATACATCAAAACGGGGCGATTTTGCAGCGGGGCGGATTCGACCGCGACAGTGCCCCTAAACGGCCGGCTTCTTGAAGGCTTGCTTGTGGGAGATGCGCGATATCAGCTCGGTGAGCGACAGCACCATGGTGGATCGCACCATTTGCAGATAGCGCTGCTGCTGCATACTGCGTAATGCTTCGTCATCCCGGGTGAAGTCAGGTTGTGGCGGCCACGCTACAACGCAGTGCAGTTCACCAAATGGCCCCAGAATCTCATCGTCAGTAAAGCGGTAGTCGCTGGTGTCGTGATTGAGTTCTTCACGCAGCGCCAGCAGCAGCTCACAATCTTCATATTCATGGCGATTAATCACGCCCAAACCGTAAATCAGTTTCAAACGCACCGATAGCTCGCCCAGCGGACCGTCACCGAGCAGCAGCGGTTCAACCGCGTACTTTACGGCATAATCGTCTTTACGGAAAACCTGCAACACAAGCAGGTTGACCGCTTCAGCCAATAGCTCAACGGCGGCGATCAGGAAGCTTCTCACCGATCGACCGGCGTTCAGGCGCTCAAGCACCCGGTTTTCAAAAGCTTGCTTCTCTTCCATTATTGCCTGCATCGTTCCGCTACCGCCGACGGGCACGGTTGGCACCGCGCCCGAGTGAGCTATTAAAAGGCGCGCATTATGCCATAGCGTTGTAAGCACTCACCACTGAGGTGACCACTTCGCTATTGGCTTCCAGTCCAGAGATCTCGGCCAGCGTTGCCTGCGGGCCTTTTTCAGCCAGCAGGGCAGCCAGTTCCTGCGCCTGCGGATCGGCTTCGCTGCGGTAGTGCATCGCGGCAGCAATACCCTGCACCAGGTTGGCGTGTGGCAGGTGGTACTCAAGGGTGCCGAGCGTGGGTTTGATCAGACGATCGCCCGCGCTGAGTTTACGCAGCGGCTGGCGGCCAACACGTTCAACATCATCTTTCAGGTACGGATTTTCGAAACGAGTGAGGATTTTCTGGATGTAAGCGGCGTGCTTGTCGGCATCAAAGCCATAGCGCTTGATCAGCACCTCGCCGCTCTCCTGCATCGCACCCTGCACCACGGCACGCACTTTTTCATCCAGAATCGCATCGCGGATGGTGGCGTGGCCAGCTAACTGGCCAAGATACGCGGTGATGGCATGGCCGGTATTCAGCGTGAAGAGTTTGCGCTCGACAAATGCCATCAGGTTATCAGTCAGCTCCATGCCAGGAATGTTTGGCAATTCACCTTTGAACTGCGTTTTATCGACAATCCATTCGCTGAAGGTTTCTACTGTCACTTCCAGCGGATCGTTGCTGCCGGCCTCAGATGGCGGCACGATGCGGTCAACGGCGGAGTCGACGAAGCCAACGTGCTCTTCAACCCACGCGTGATACTGTTCTGGCAGCGCTTTCAGAACGTGCTGCTTCAACTGACTGGTGCCGCGCACCATGTTTTCACAGGCGATGATATTCAGCGGACGGACATTACCGTTGTCGCTGCGTTTGGCCAGCCCCTTCGCCACACCGCCCGCGATGCGCTCCAGAATCTGCGGACCAACCGCCGTGGTAACGATATCAACCTCAGCAATCAGCGTGACGATGTCGTCGCTGGTGCTGTTCACTGCGCTAACGCCGGTAACGATTTCGACTTTTGCCTGCTCGCCAACCACATGAACCGGATATTCATGACGGGCGTTAAGGGCATCCAGAACTACCTGATTCACATCCGCGAAGACCAGTTCGATACCGGCATCAGCCAGCAACTTACCGATAAAACCGCGACCGATGTTACCTGCTCCAAAATGTAACGCTTTCATAAATTTGACCCATATCAAATGACGAAAGGGCGGGCAAATCCGCCCCGGAAATGTGGGACGGGCTTGCCCGCCCCAGGGAAGTTAAAACGTGGTATTACGCTTTCGCGGTGTTACCTGACAGCAGATCCAGCACATCCTGAACGCTGGTGGTGTTCGCCAGCTTCTCAATCACGCTGTCATCATCCAGCGCGTTGGTCAGGCTGGTAATCACCTGAATGTGTTCGTTATTGCGAGCCGCAATACCAATCACCAGGCGCGCCACGTCATCGGCTTCTTCGCCAAACAATACGCCCGCAGGGTACTGGCAGAACACCACGCCAGTTTTCAGCACGCGATCTTTGGCTTCCACGGTGCCGTGTGGCACGGCGATAGACTCACCGAGATAGGTCGGGGTCAGCTTTTCACGTTCCAGCATCGCTTCAACGTACTCTGGCTGGACATAACCGCCTTTCACCAACTGCTCACCAGCAAAGCGAATCGCCTGCTCTTTGTTGCTGGCGCTCAAGCCCAGGAACACGTTGTCCGCGCCCAATTTAAACAAGTTAGCACTGCCATCGTCGTAGCTGTCTGCCAGCGTGGTCTGCACGGTTTCACGATGTGCTTCACTGCGGTTAGCGGCGATCAGACGTTCAGTCAGATTGCTGTACAGCGCGCTATCGAGGAAGTTGTTCAGCGAAATATGCTGCGCCTGCGGTGCCTGGCGCATCGCACGCTCGGTCAGATCGCGGTGAGTAATCACCAGATCCACATCGCCCGGCAGTGAGTTAATCGCGCTGTTGGTCACCGAGATATTGCTCAGGCCGGCATCCTGCACTTTCTTACGCAGCACACCTGCACCCATGGCGCTGGAACCCATACCGGCGTCACAGGCGACGATGATTTTACGCACGTGGCTCACATCAACGCTGTTGGCATCGGCGATAACCGGAGAACCGGCAACGGCCTGACCTTTAGACTGCGCTTTCATATCACGCATACGCTGAGTCGCAGCTTCGATATCGTCATCTTCTTTTACTTTGCTGGTTTTCAGCAGGATAGAAGAGACCACGAAGGAGACGGCAAACGCCGCGATGATGGCCGCGATGTTGGCGAAGTATGCGCCTTTTGGCGTCATCGCCAGTACTGCGAGAATAGAACCCGGAGACGCTGGAGAGACCAGACCGCCATTCAGTACGGTCAGGGTAAACACGCCTGTCATACCACCGAGGATCACTGCCAGCAGCAGACGTGGCGCCATCAGCACGTACGGGAAGTAAATTTCGTGGATACCACCGAGGAAGTGGATGATTGCCGCACCGCCTGCAGACTGCTTAGCGCTACCGCGACCAAAAATCATGTAGGCAACCAGTACACCCATACCTGGGCCTGGGTTCGCTTCAATCAGGAAGAAGATGGATTTACCGGCTTCGCTAGCCTGCTGGATACCCAGTGGCGAGAAGATACCGTGGTTGATGGCGTTGTTGAGGAACAGGATTTTCGCCGGTTCAACAAAGATAGAAGTCAGTGGCAGCAGGTTGTTCTGCACCATCAGGTTTACGCCCGCCGCAAGGATGTGTGACAGACCTTCGACCAATGGACCGATGCCGATGAACGCCAGCAGCGCCAACAGCATACCGATGATACCGGCTGAGAAGTTGTTAACCAGCATCTCAAAGCCGCTTTTGATTTTACCATCAACCATACGGTCAAAGGTTTTGATCGCCCAGCCGCCCAGTGGACCGGCAATCATCGCGCCGAGGAACATCGGCATATCTGCACCGACAATCACACCCATGGTGGTAATGGCACCGACCACGCCACCGCGATCGCCGCCCACCAGACGTCCACCGGTGAAACCGATCAACAATGGCAGCAGGTAAGTGATCATTGGGCCGACGAGTTTCGCCAGCGTTGCGTTTGGAATCCATCCGGTTGGGATGAACAGTGCTGTGATGATACCCCAGGCGATAAACGCACCGATGTTTGGCATCACCATGTTACTCAGAAAGCGACCAAAGCTCTGGACCTTGACCTTCGCTGATGAGGACATAAACCCACCCCTTATTGAGACGCGCTGCAATAAGAGCGCGGTTGTTTTTGTTAAGACTTTTATTGAGCCGTTCCGGCGCGGGCCGTGGCATCACTGTATGCACGCGGACTCTAGCACTAGTTTATTACGCTGCGTAGCATCCGGGATAAGTGTGATGCAGATCACTCAAAATTGGGGTGGTCAGGGTGCTATAAGGTGATGAAGATCACATAAATAGAGTGTAAGAAAAGTACGAAGGCGAAATTTTAAGCAAAACAACGGGATAAATGTGACTTAAGTCACCTTTGCAGCTCTCAGGTTTGTTTCATAAGTGTGATTGAGATCACAAACTATTTTTGGTTGAAAATGCGTCAGATCACACAATAGCGATGCTGATAAGTAAGGTGTAAGGAAGTGACGAAAAATCTGAAAGATGCAATGAAAAGTATGTCAGGAAAAGGGCGACCTGTTAGTCGCCCCTGAACGCATTCAAAGCGAGGTTACAAACCACCCTGCACAGCATTCTGTGCCTGAGTCAGGGCTTGAGCATTGCTGGAAAGGTTGCTCATCAGGGTATTGTACTGCGTGGCCTGATCCTGCGTTGGGAACTGAACGCCACCGTCATTGAAGGTCACACGCGTGCCCTGCGACTGCAGATAATCACCGGTTTGCACCGCCGCCTGGCTCAACGCCTGAAGCTGAGGCAGTAGCGGAATCAGTGTACCCGCTGGCTGCGTCACCACTTTGGCGTAGACGCTGTCATACACTTTCTTCAGATCGTCAGGCTGCTTCAGCGTGGCTTTGCTGCTGTCGGCCTGCATTTTGGCACTCTGAATCTGCTGTGACAGCACACTGAGGTTGCCGCTCGCCTGACGCAGACTATCGCGACGGGTCAGATAATCTTGTGGCACACGAATCGCAGCCAGTTCATCAACCACAGGGCGCATGCCTTGCTCAACCGCCTGATTGGCCTGCTGTGAGAAGCCATACAAAATGGCGTAGTCGCCCGCGTAGTTGCCAAAAGTCTGCTTCTGGTTTTCGCTCAGGCTGGGCAGATGCTCGCCGCTGCGCATTGCGGTGTTCTGCAGGAAGTCTGTGAAGGCTTTACGTTGATCGCCTTCTTTATCGCCACAGGCGGTAAGTTGCAGCACAACCAGTGCGCTGATCATAAGCATGCCGGTACGCATCCAGATGCGGGATAATCCTGACGCCATGTTGAACTCCTGTTATGGCTAATTTCGATTCGGTGGGAATGGTCCTAAAGGATAGTGCAATGGCCTGGCGTGTACAACGGGTTGAGGCGCGGCAAACTGTGGGAAAAGGCGCACTCTGGCGCGCCGGATTAAGGTCATGAAAGAAATGTGCGGGTGGTCGACCCTGGAGGTTGTACTCCATCGACACCAACGAAAGCAGGCAAAAACCGAACCCAAAGGCTGAAATCACCTGGCGGCATCTGGCAGTCCGCACTGATGCCGCCAGATTGTGATTTAAAACACCAGCGCCTGCCCATCCTTCCGGCTTTCAGTGGCGGCAATGTAGAAGCCCTGCGGGTCACGCACAATCGCCTGCGCACCGCCAAAGTTGTAGCTCTGTAATGGATCCTCCACCGTAATCTGGTGACCCATTTCGCGCAGTTTCGCCAGCACATTACGGTCGATACCCGGTTCCACCACCACCGCACGGCCTTGCTCAACACGCCAGCGCGGCGCATCAATCGCTGCCTGCGGGTTTTGCTTGTGCTGCATGATGCGCAACGCCAGCTGTAAGTGCCCCTGCGCCTGCATCGGGCCGCCCATCACGCCAAACGACATCAATGGCTGTCCCGCCGCATCCAGCGCAAACGCCGGAATAATAGTGTGGAAAGGACGTTTGCTACCGGCCACTACGTTCGGATGCTGCGGATCGAGCGAGAAGCCGCAACCGCGATTCTGCAAGCTGATGCCGGTGCCCGGCACCACCACGCCTGAACCAAAGCCCATATAGTTGGACTGAATAAAGGACACCATCATGCCGCTAGCATCGGCAGTCGAGAGATACACGGTGCCGCTCTGCTGCGGGGAGCCGAAGGTAAAATCCCCGGCCTGGTCAGGATTGATGAGCTGAGCGCGCTGCTTGAGGTAGCTGTCACTCAGCAGCAACTCTGCCGGGAATTCCAGATGGTCGTAATCGGTGACGTAACGATCCAGATCGACCAGCGCCAGCTTCATCGCTTCAATCGACAAGTGCAGCCACGGCACGGAATCAGGCGTGTAGCTGCCGATGTCCCACTGCTCCAGAATGCCGAGCGCAATTAGAGTGGCGATGCCCTGACCGTTGGGCGGTAATTCCTGCACCGAGCCATCGGCAAACGGGCGTGACAACAGATCCACCCAATCGGCGCGATGGTTGTTGAGATCGGCCATGCTCAGTGCCGCGCCGTGCTGCCCGGCAAATGCCACCATTTTTTCCGCCAGATCGCCCCGATAGAAGGCTTCCCCCCTGGTTTCGGCGATTTTCTGCAGTGTGGCGGCCTGCGCCGGGTTACGGAAAAGCTCACCAGCACGCGGCGGTCGGCCATCTGGCGCAAAACACTCAACAAAACCCGGCTGAGACTTCAGTTTGTTGTAGCCACGCTGCCACAGATGGGCGATCAGCGGCGAAACCGGGAAGCCGTCGCGGGCGTACTCGATCGCCGGTTGTGCCAGTGTGGTCAGCGGCAGCGTGGCAAAGCGCTCGGCCAGCGTGACCCAGGCAGAAACCGCGCCCGGTACGGTCACGGCTTCCCAACCGGTTTCCGGCATGGTGCTCTGTCCGGCAAAGCGTTCTGCATTCCAGCTGGCGGGGGAGCGACCGGAGGCATTTAAGCCATGCAGCGCTTTCCCATCCCAGATAATGGCAAACGCATCGCTGCCAATGCCGTTGCCGGTGGGTTCCAGTACGGTGAGCGCCATCGCGCTGGCAATCGCCGCATCTACCGCATTACCGCCCTGTTGCAACATGCGCATCCCCGCCTGTGCCGCCAGCGGCTGTGAGGTGGCGACTGCATTGCGGCCCATCATTGGGGCGCGGTGCGAGACATAACTAACGTTGAAATCCAAATCGCTCATAACGGTTCCTTAATGTGAGTCATTGCGCGGATCAAGTGCGTCGCGCAGTCCGTCACCCAGCAGATTGAAGCCCTGCACAGTGAGAAAAATGGCCAATCCAGGGAAAATCGACATCCAGGGTGCCTGCTCAAGATAGCCTTTTGCGGTGTTCAGCATCGCGCCCCAGGAAGGTGACGGCGGCTGCTGGCCAAGGCCGAGAAATGACAAGCTGGCTTCCGTGATGATCGCCGAGGCAATCGCCAGCGTGGCCTGTACCAGAATCGGCGACAGCACGTTGGGCAGCACATAACGCAGGATGATCCAGCGGTCCGGTAAACCGATGGCGCGCGCCCCGTCGATATACTCTTCATGGCGGATGGCAATCACCTGGCCGCGCGTCAAACGGGCAAAGATCGGCATGGCGGAAAGCCCAATGGCGATCATCGCATTGGATAAACTCGGCCCAAGAAAAGCACCCAACGCAATCGCCAGAATCAGAAACGGGCAGGCAAGCAGCGCTTCGATAAAGCGCGAGATAATGCCATCGCACCACCCCCGCCAGTAACCGGCAATTAAGCCCAGCGGCACGCCAATCAAAATGGCGATCATCACGGAGATGCAGCCCGCCAGCAGTGAGGTGCGCGCGCCCCAAATCAAACGTGACAGAATATCGCGGCCCAGTTCATCCGTGCCCAACCAGAACAGCGCGGAAGGGGCTTTGCGAACGGCAAGGAAGTTCGCTTTAATCGGATCGGCTGGAGCCAGCCAGGGCGCCAGCAGCGCCACGGCTACAAACAGCAGCACGATCACCGCGCCGATCAGCGCACTCTTATTACGCAGAAATTTCTTCAGCACCCGGCGGTTGGGCTTTGCAACCGCAGGCACTGCGCCTGCTGTTAACACCTCGCTCATGGTTAGCCTCGCATTTTCGGGTTGATTAACAGATAGAGCACATCGGCCAGCAGATTCAGCAGCAGAAAGCCGATCGCCACCACCAGCACCACACCTTGTACCACCGCGTAATCACGGTTAAACACCGCATCGACAATCATCTTGCCGAAACCGGGTAGGGTGAAAACCTGCTCGGTTAACACCGCACCGCCCAGCAGCTCACCAAACAGCAAGGTGGTGAGCGTGACGATCGGCATCAGTGCGTTACGAAAGGCGTGCTTCAGTACCACTTTCGGGGCCAGCAGACCTTTGGCGCGCGCGGTACGGATGTAATCGGCCTTTAGCACGCTGATCATTGACGCCCGCGTATGGCGCATCAGCGTGGCGGCGAGGCCGGTACCCAGCACCAACGCCGGCAGCAGCAGCGTTTTCAGGTTCTGCGCCACATCTTCACTGATGGGGACAAAGCCTGAGGCTGGCAGCCATTGCAGATGCACGGAAAACAGCAGGATCAGCAGAATCCCCAGCCAGAAATGCGGCACCGATATGCCGGAGAGCGCGACAAAATTGGTGGTGTGATCGACCCAGGTGTCTTTGCGCACCGCCGCGATAATGCCCATGCTGATGCCAATACCTAGCGCAATCACCATCGCCAGCAGCGACAGCTCCAGCGTTACCGGCAACTTACTGGCGATCAGCGAGGTCACTGGCTCTTTGGTGCGCAGTGACATGCCTAAGTCACCCTTCAGCGCATTGCCGATCCACGAGAAATACTGCGTGGGAATCGGATCATCCAGGTGATATTCCGCCCGCAGCTGTGCGATGACCGCAGGATCGCGCTCCTCACCCGCCATCGCCAGCACCGGATCGCCCGGCAGCAGCTTTTGCAGCGCAAACACCATGATGCTCACCAGCAGCAGCGTGGGGATCGCCAGCAGTAAGCGTTTAACTATCAGTTCCAGCATCATCGCTCCTCAGCGGTTTACTGCGCCATGCTCACACCCGCGAGGCGTACTAAGCCATCAGGCCAGGCTTTAAAGCCCTGCAGTTTTTTTGTCATGCCGAAGATGCGCGGCTCGAAATAGAGATAGGCGATTGGCATATCGGTTTGCAGCTTATTCACCACCTTGGTGTACAACGCCTGGCGCTGCGCCTGATCGTTGGTAAGACGTGCGGCGTTCAGCCACTCATCAACCTGGGGATTGCTGTAGCGGCCGTCGTTGAGCGTGCCTTTGCTGTTGATAAACGAGTAGATGCTGCCATCGGGATCGGGACGGCCTGACCAGCCAGATAAGCTGAGCTGGTAATCGCCGCGCTGCTGACGATCCAACAAGCTGGCGAACTCACTCATCTGCAAGTTGAGGTTAATGCCCGCTTCACCGACCATCGCCTGAATCACCTGGCCGACCTGCTGTGCGGTTGGATTGTTGGTGACCAGCAGCGTCAGATTGAGCGGCGTGGTGACACCCGCCGCCTTCAGCAACGCTTTGGCTTTCTCCACATCGCGTGTACTGATTGGGGTGTTGACGTGATAGGCACTGACCGGCGAGAAGGCTTGGTTGGATGGGGTATATAAGCCTTCAAACGCCACCTGATTCAGCGCATCGCGATCGATCGCCAGCGAGAAGGCCTCACGTACGCGCGGATCTTTTAGAGGGCTGTTGGCGTCAACCTTGCCGTTATTGATGTTGAAGGTAATGCCCTGATAACCGAGGCCGGTGACTTTGGCCAGCGCCAGCTTGCTGTCGCCTTCAACCGTTTTCACATCGCTGGCCGCCACGCCTTCTGTCAGGTCGAGATCGCCTGCGCGCAGGTTGGCGAGACGCACTGAGGCATCCGGGATCGGCAGGAAAATCACTTTATCGAAGTGGTATGCGCTTTTGTTCCAGTAGTTTTCAAAGCGCGTCAACACGATACGGTCCTGCTGCACGCGGCTGGCAAACTGATACGGGCCGGAGCAGACTGGATGGGTCGCGAAGTCCGGTTTTTTAGCGGCTTCCGGTGCCAGCATCGCGCCAGCGCGGTCGGTGAGCTGGCTGAGCAGCGCCGCATCCGGTGTTTTCAGGTGGAATTTCACCTGCATCGGCCCGCTCACTTCCACGCTGTCGATGGAAGAGATTTCGCTTTTACGCAGCGAACCCGGCAGCGTCAGCGCACGCTCAATATTGAACTTCACCGCATTAGCATCAAACTTCTCGCCATCCTGGAAGGTCACGCCCTCGCGCAGGTTCATAGTCAGGGTTTTGCCGTCATCACTCCACGCCCAATCGGTTGCCAGGCCGGGCACCACTTTCAGGTTCTCATCCACATCCACCAAGCGGTCGCACATAGCCGCAAACACGAAACGTCCGTAATAGGTGCGCGCCAGATGCGGATCGAGCATGTCTGGGTCGGCACCCAGACCAATGCGAATCACACTTTCCGCCTGGCTGTGTGCACTGGCACCGAGCAAGAGCAGGCCGCTTAAGGCCGTGAGTAACGTTATACGAGCTTTCTTCACAGGCGAATCTCCAGAGGGTTAGGCTTGTTGCTTGGCCGCCTGCTCAAACAGCGCGCGGCGACGTAAAAAGGCGGCAGAAGGGGGGGCAATCACGATGACGCTGCGATCGCGGTTAATCTCCTGCCAGCGATGACAGGCAATCTGGCGGCCACCGCTCAGCACCTGGTTAATCGGTTCAAACTGACGGCAATCCGATGTCGCCCATGGGCAGCGTGTGTGAAAACGACAGCCACTGGGCGGATTGGCTGGATTGGGCAGATCGCCCTGCAACATCGGAATCTGGCGGCTGACACCCGGTTGCATCTGCGGCGCGGAGGCGATCAGCGCCTGGGTATAGGGGTGCAGCGGCGCGTCAAAAATCTCGTCCACGGTGGCGACTTCAACAATCTGGCCGAGATACATCACCGCCACGCGATCGCTCATGTGGCGAATCACCGCCAGACCGTGCGCCACGATGATCATCGTCAGGCCAAACTGCTGTTTCAGGCTTTCCAGCAGATTCACCACCTGCGCCTGCACGGAAACGTCTAAGGCGGAAACCGGCTCATCGCCCAGCAGCAATTTGGGTTGGGAGGCGAGGGCACGGGCGATGCCGATACGCTGACGCTGACCGCCGGAAAATTCGTGCGGATAACGCTCTGCCCAGGCAGCCGGTAAACCCACGGTGCGCAGTAACTCAGCGACGCGCGCATGGCGCGCCTCTCGGCTCAGTTTTTCATGCAGCCACAGCGGCTCGCCGACAATCTGTTGCACCGTCATACGCGGATTTAGTGAGGCAAAGGGGTCCTGAAAGATGATTTGCAGTTCGCGGCGCAGTTGATTCAGGCGTGCGCCGCTGGCATCGGTAATGCTTTCGCCCTGATAAAACACGTCTCCGGTACTGGCCGCCAGCAGACGTAGCAGCAAACGACCGAGGGTCGATTTACCCGACCCCGATTCGCCGACAATCGCCAGCGTCTCACCCGGCATCACCTGTAACGACACGCGATCAACCGCGGTGACGCCGCGATTGCGTTTGAACAGGCGGTTGGGTCCGGCAAAGGTTTTGCTTAAATCGCGGCACTCTAAAATCGGCTTCATGCGATCTCTCCCAACGAGACGTACTGTTCCAGCGGCGCGCGGAAACAGGCGACCTGATGATCGGTAGCCAGCGCACGCAGCGTCGGGCGGTTATGCTGGCAGCGGAGTTCGGCAAAGGGGCAACGGTTGGCAAAACGACACCCTGCGGGCATGTTTTCCGGTAATGGAACCTGGCCAGGAATGGTGGCCAGTGTGCCGCTGCGTGCGCTCAGGCTGGGAATCGATCCCATCAGGCCAATGGTGTACGGATGCTGGGGATCGTTAAAAATCGCTTCCACGCTGCCGGTTTCTACCACCTGACCGGCGTACATCACCGCCACACGCTGCGCGACTTCCGCCACCACGCCCAGGTCATGAGTAATCATCAATACGGCGGTGCCGGTTTCCTGCTTCAGGGTATTCAGCAGCGCCAGAATCTGTGCCTGAATGGTGACATCGAGTGCGGTGGTTGGCTCATCGGCAATCAGCAGCTTTGGATTGTTAATCAATGCCATGGCGATCATCACACGCTGACGCATGCCGCCAGAGAGCTGATGGGGATAGGCTTTGAGCCGCATTTCCGGGGCGGGAATCTGCACTTTTTGCAGGATGGTCAGCGCGGCTTCCATCGCCGTGCGGCGATTGACGCGGCGATGACGCATCACCGCTTCACTGAGCTGATCGCCGAGGGTGAAGGCCGGATTGAGCGAGGTCATCGGCTCCTGGAAAATCATCGCCAGCTGATTGCCGCGCAGGCTGGCGTAATCGCTGGCACTAAGATCGCGCAGGCTGCGCCCGTCGAACTGCATCTCGCCTTGTAAAATCTCAGCACTGGCGGGTTGCAGGCCCATCAATGTGAGTGAGGTGATGCTTTTGCCGCAGCCCGATTCCCCAACCAGTGCCAGCGTTTCACCCGCGTGCAGCGTCAGAGAGATATCGTCCAATACCGTAACGGGCGAACCGCGAAACTGCACGCGCAGGTTGCGAACGCTAAGCACCGGGTGATCGTTCATGGCGTCTCCTCCTGATGGTTGTAAAGCGCTTCAAGCAGCGCCTGTTGCAGTGCCAGTAAGTGTTCGCGCATCGCGGCAGCGGCTTCATGCGGCTGGCGTTGCGCGATGTGATTCACCAGGCGCTGATGATGGTCGTCATAGTTGTTGAGGCGGGCGGGGGTGCGTGCCTGTACGCGCAGATGCTGCCAACCTGGATCGCGGCGCACGGCATCCACGGCGTCGAACAGGCCCAGCATCAAGCGATTACCGGCGGCTTCCGCGATAGCGCGATGAAAGGCGCTGTCCCACAGTTCGTGCTGGTCGCCATCCTCCGGTGCCGTGATGCCATTCATGCGTTCCAGCAGGCGCTTCATCAGTGCAATCTGCTCTTTACTGGCGCGCAGGGCGGCCAGTCGCGCTAACCCTGGCTCCAGTTGCAAGCGCGCTTCCATCACTTCCAGCAGATTCGACTGCTGCGGTAGGTCGTGCAGTGCCAGCGGCTGCACCGGTGCAGCAGGACCAACAAAGGTGCCTTTACCCTGTTTGCGCCAGATGCGTCCCTCCTCTTCCAGCACATCTAGAGCACGGCGGATCTCACGGCGTCCGACGCCAAAACGCTCTGCCAGTTCACGTTCCGTGGGCAGCGCGCGGTCGGGCTGCTGCTCCTGTTGCTGGATCAGTTGACGCAGTTGCTCCAGAGCAGAACTGGAGTTGCGGGCGCTATCTGACGTGTGACTCATGATTGGTTCGCCTGTTTAAGCATCAGAAAAAGATCGGTAATCCCGGATTAACCAGCACTTTTACTGATGAAAGGCTGAGCAATCGGATTTATCAGCTTAGGCAAGAAGCGAACCAATATTGGATTGGTTCAAAAATGACAGGTACGTGACAGGAATAACCCTTTGAACAGTAAGTAAAAGTTTTTTCGGGCTTCGTTTAAAACTGCGAGGTGCATCAATATTCATGGTGGAAGTTGCGCTTCATGTTGGTGCGCTCACGCTGCATTGCTGTGCACGAGGCGAACCGTTCGAACTGGAAATAACGTGAATGATGTTGTTTTTCAATGAATTGAAATATTGGCACTTTTTTTGAATGTGTTTATGCAGATGCAGGAGCGATAGCGGGCAACCGATGTCGCCAGACAATTTGCAATGGGTCACTAGGGTTCCGGTCGAAAGATGCTGGTCCGAGAGTGACCGACCGTCCTCTGACGGTTACACGGCGGGACAAAAGCCCGGGAGGAAAGCGAGATCGTTGCTCGCCGCCTCCTGCTTTTATTTCGCCCGTTAACGCCAGAGGAACCATCATGATCAAAGCCTGCCTTCGCTTGCTGTTGCTTTGCACCGTCGCACTGTTCAGCGTCAATACGCTGGCCGCCGACAAACCCTCCTTCAAGATCTGTTGGTCCATTTACGCGGGCTGGATGCCATGGGATTTCGCCCAGCAGAGCGGCATCGTGAAAAAATGGGCCGATAAATACGGCATCGACATTCAGTTTGTGCAGGTCAACGACTACATCGAATCGGTGAATCAGTACACCGCCGGCGGCTTTGACGGCTGCACCATGACCAACATGGATGCCCTGACCATTCCTGCCACCGGCGGCGTGGACAGCACGGCGCTGATCGTCGGCGACTACTCCAACGGCAATGACGGTATTTTGCTGAAGGGCAAAGGCAACATTGCCTCGCTCAAAGGCAAGCCGATCAATCTGGTCGAACTCTCGGTCTCTCACTATCTGCTGGCGCGTGCGCTGGAGAAATCGGGCATGAGCGAGAAAGATGTCAAAGTGGTCAACACCGCCGATGCCGATCTGGTGGCGGCGTTTGGCACGTCTGACGTGCATTCCATCGTCACGTGGAACCCGCTGCTGGCCGAAGCGGAAAAGCAGCCAGACAGTCATTTAATCTTCTCTTCAGCACAAATCCCCGGCGAAATCCTTGATCTGCTGGTGGTGAATACCGCCACGCTGAAAAAGTATCCGCAGTTGGGCAAGGCGCTGACCGGTGCCTGGTATGAAACGCTGAAAACCATGTCCGGCGCGAGTGACAGCGCCAAAGCTGCGCGCACGCAAATGGCGCAGGCTTCCGGCACCGATCTGGCGGGCTTCGATCAGCAGCTGGCCGCCACTCACTTGTTCAGCGATGCCAAAACCACCCTCGATTTTGTCGACAGCCCGCAGTTGAAAGCCACCATGCAGCTGGTCGCAGAGTTCTCCTTCAAGCACGGTTTACTGGGTGAAGGCGCACCGAGTGCTGATGTGGTGGGCGTGGAAACGCCAGCAGGCAATTGGGGCGATACCAACAACCTGAAACTGCGCTTCACCGATGAGTTCACCAAACTGGCCGCTGCGGGTCAGCTTTAAGCGAGACGATGCCGATGCGTAAATTGATCAACTACCAACCGCTGCCGCTCGGTCGCCTGCTGCTAGGCATCCTGCCGCTGCTGGCGCTGCTGCTGGTCTATCTGTTCGCGTCGGATGCGCGTCTCAGCCTGAACGCCGCAGACAAACTGTTGCCAGGGTTTAACGCGATGGGGGACGCCATCAGTCGCATGGCGTTTCAGCCCAGCCCGCGCACCGGGGAATACCTGCTGTGGACCGACACCGCCGCCAGCCTGATGCGCCTGCTGAGCGGGGTGGCGATCAGCGCACTGCTGGCGCTGGCGATTGGCCTGTTCACCGGCGCGCTGCCGGTGGTGCGGGCAGTGCTGGCACCGCTGGTGACGGTAGTCGCGCTGGTGCCGCCGCTGGCGATTCTGCCGATTCTGTTTATCTGCTTTGGCCTCGGCGAAGTGTCGAAAGTGGTGCTGATCGTGATTGGTATTACCCCGCTGATTGCGCGCGATTTGCAGTTGCAGGTGGAGAAAATCCCGCGCGAGCAGCTGGTGAAAGCGCAGACGCTCGGTGGGCACAGCGCGCAGATTTTGTGGCGCGTGATCCTGCCGCAGATGATGCCGCGTCTGCTGGATGCGGTGCGTCTGTCGCTGGCGTCAGCGTGGTTGTTCCTGATTGCTGCTGAAGCGATCGCCGCCACCGAAGGGCTGGGGTATCGCATCTTCCTGATGCGCCGTTATCTGGCGATGGATGTGATTTTGCCTTACGTGGCGTGGATCGCGCTGCTGGCCTTTGTGCTCGACCTGCTGCTGCGGCTGATCAGCCGTCGCTGCTGGCCGTGGTATCACGCGAAATGATTCAGGAGCGAACCATGCCATTACTGCAACTGAAAAACCTCGAAAAACATTACGGCGATCAGGTGGTGCTGGAACGTCTCAACATCAACGTCGAGCAGGGCGAGTTTGTGGCGATTGTCGGGGCATCCGGCTGTGGCAAAACCACCTTCCTCAACATGCTGCTCGGCACCGAATCGCCGACCAAAGGCCAATTGCTGCTGGATGGCGAACCCATCCCCGACGAACCGGATGCCCATCGCGGCGTGGTATTCCAGCGCTATTCGGTGTTTCCCCATCTGACGGTGCTCGGCAACGTGATGCTGGCGGAAGAGTTCAGCAGCGCCCGCTGGCTGGGACGTGTGTGGGGAAAAAAGCGGCAGGCGATTCGTCAGCGTGCGCAGGCAATGCTGGCGCAGGTTGGCCTGGAGCATGCGCAAAACAAATACCCGCACCAGCTCTCGGGCGGCATGCAGCAACGCCTGGCGCTGGCACAGGCGCTGATGAAACAGCCGCGTATCCTGCTGCTTGATGAGCCGTTTGGTGCGCTCGATCCCGGTATCCGCAGTGAAATGCACCAGCTGATTACCCGCCTGTGGCAGCAGCACAACCTGACCATTTTTATGATCACGCATGACCTGAAAGAGGGCTTCAGCCTGGCTTCGCGCCTGCTGGTGTTCGACAAACTGCGTCATGACCCGCACGCGCCGCAAGCCTGGGGCGCGACTATCACTTACGACCTGCCGCTGGATCGCACACAGCCTGATGTTGCGCTGCCATCTGAGCCGCAGGTGGCTTAAAGGAGCACCACATGAATGCTTATCAAACCCTGTTACCGGCGGGATCGCACTGGTCGCTGGTGATGCGCAGCGGTACGGCGCTGACACTGACCGATATTGAAGGCGGTGCCAACGTCGGCATGCTGTTCTACAACCCGGAAAATCTGCTGGAGCGCTACAACGCGCCCGATACGCTGAAGTGCCAGCACACTTTCCGCCTGACGGCCGGGCACTGCCTTTATTCCGATATGGGGCGCATTTTTTGCGGCATCGAAGAAGACAGCTTCGGCTGGCATGAGAGCGTTTGCGGCACCTTGAATGCTGAGCACACTGCCGCACGCTTCGGCGCCAGCGACTATCAGCAGGCGCGCAATCTGCGCCATCAAAACGGCTACGACAGTTTCCTCGTCGAGCTGGCGAAATACGGCCTCGGCCAGCGAGATGTTGCCTCCTGCCTCAACCTGTTTGCCAGGGTGCGCGCCGATGATAACGGCACGCTGCAACTGGAGCAGCAGGGTGCACCTGGCGCACAGGTGCGGCTGCGCTTCGCCATGGACACGCTGGTGATCCTACACACCTGCCCGCATCCGCTGAATGTAAGCAGCGAATATCCGCGCCAGCCGGTGCAGATCGCACTGGACGCCCAGCGCGCGCCGCTGCCGGACATTTGCCTGGCGCGTGCCGAAAACCAGCGCGGACTGCGCAACAACACACTCTATCAGCTGCAAGGAGAAATCTGATGATCACTGAAAGCTTACTCAATTCCGCCGAAGCGCCATTCCAGCAGCAGGTGAACGCCGGTGATTACTGGCTGCAGCGCATCGAAGCGGGCCAGACCTTGCGTATCACCGATCTGGAAGGGAATCAGGCTGCCGATACCCTGTTCTTCAACGGCGACGACACTGCCGAGCGCTACAGCATGAGCGATACGCTGCGCGGGCAAAAGAATGTGTTCCTCAGTGCGGGCAGCGTGCTGCGCTCCAACGCCGATCGCCCGATGCTGACGATTACCGCTGATACCTGTGGTCGCCACGATACGCTGGGCGGGGCCTGTTCCTGTGAGAGCAACACCGTGCGTTACGATCTGGAGAAGCGCCATATGCATTCCTGCCGTGACAGCTGGATGCTGGCGGTGGCCGAGAAGCCAGAATTTGGCCTGACGCGTCGCGATATCACCCACAACATCAACTTCTTTATGAACGTGCCGGTGACGCACGACGGTGGTTTGACCTTCGCCGATGGCATTTCTGCACCGGGTAAATACGTCGAGATGGTGGCGGAGATGAATATCCTGGTGCTGATCTCCAACTGCCCGCAGCTCAACAACCCCTGTAACGGTTACAACCCGACGCCGATCTTAGTCAGCGTGTGGTGAATCTTTGACGCAACGGGACGACCCGTTTTTAAGCCGTCATTGTCCCTGCAGGACGACCTGCCGTAATAAGAGATTTCACTCATGATTGATCGCGTATTGATTGCCAACCGTGGCGCGATTGCTGTGCGCATCATCCGTACCCTGCAAGCGATGAACATCCGCGCGATTGCGGTGTATGCCGAAGCCGATCGCCACGCGCGCCATGTGCGACTGGCCGATGAAGCCTGGTCGCTGGGCGAGGGGCAGGTGCGAGACACTTATCTCAATCAGCAAAAAATACTGGAAATTGCCGCACAGAGCGGGGCGCAGGCAGTGCATCCCGGTTACGGTTTCCTCAGCGAAAATCCCGAGTTTGTGACGCGCTGTGAAGCGGCCGGCGTGCAGTTCCTCGGGCCGAGTGCCGGGCAGATGGGCGCGTTCGGTTTAAAACATCGTGCGCGTGCGCTGGCACAGGAGAATCAGGTGCCGCTGCTGCCGGGCAGTGGTTTGCTGACTTCGCTGGACGAAGCGCGAATGATGGCAGAGGAGATTGGCTATCCGGTGATGCTGAAAAGCACCGCCGGTGGCGGCGGTATTGGCATGCAGCGCTGTGATGATGCCGAACAGCTCAATGCGGCGTTTACGCGTGTTAAACGACTGGCAGGCAATAATTTCGCCGACGATGGCGTATTTTTAGAGAAGTTTATCGCCCGTGCGCGCCACATCGAAGTGCAGATTTTTGGCGATGGGGCTGGCAACGTGATTGCCCTTGGCGAGCGTGACTGCTCTGCTCAGCGCCGCAACCAAAAAGTGCTGGAAGAGACGCCCGCGCCGGGGTTGAGCGAGGCAGTGCGCGCCGAGCTACAAGCAACTGCGGTGCGACTGGTGCGTGCGGTCAACTACCGCAGCGCGGGCACCGTGGAGTATGTCTACGATGATGCCAGCCAGCAGTTCTGGTTTCTTGAAGTGAACACCCGTTTGCAGGTGGAGCACGGCGTCACTGAAATGGTGTATGGCGTGGATTTGGTACGCTGGATGGTGGAGCTGGCGCAACAAACGTTGCCGCCGCTGCACACCTTATCGACCGAAGCGCAAGGCCATGCGATTCAGGTGCGCCTGTACGCTGAAGATCCGGCCAAACAGTTCCAGCCCAGTGCCGGTTTGCTCAGTCACGTCCAGTTCCCGACGGAAAGTGAGGACGCCACGCTGCGCATTGACAGCAGCGTGGAAACCGGCATGGAAGTATCGCCGTTCTACGATCCGATGCTGGCGAAAGTGATTGTGCATGCGGCCAGCCGTGAGGTGGCATTGCGCAGTCTGGCACAGGTGCTGGACGCCACCGAGCTGTACGGTATCGAAACCAATCTGCTGTGGTTGCGCCATCTCTGTTCCCTGCCGGAAGTGCAGCAGGGCCGCATCATCACCGCCACGTTGGGCGGCGTGCAGTGGCAACCGCCCACGCTGGATATCCTCAGCGGCGGCACCTTGACCACGGTGCAGGATGCGCCTGGCCGTGTCGGTTACTGGCATGTCGGTGTGCCGCCGTCTGGCCCGTTTGACAGCCGCGCGTTCCAATTGGGTAATCGCTTATTGAATAACGACGCGCAGGCGGCGGGGCTGGAGATTACCTTACGCGGTCCCACGCTGCGTTTTAATCAGGCGTGCAGTTTTGTTCTGACCGGCGCACCGATTGCCGCGCAGCTGGATCTGCAGCCGTTAACGATGCATCAGATTGTCACCGCGCAGGCCGGGCAAACCCTGACGCTGGGCGATGTGAGAGAAGGGTGCCGCAGCTATCTGCTGCTGGCGGGCGGCTTGAATACGCCGCGCTATCTTGGCAGCCGCAGCACCTTTACGCTCGGCAAGTTTGGCGGTCACGCCGGGCGGGCTTTGCGGGCGGGCGATGTATTGCATCTTGCCGAACCGCAGGTGCTGGCAACGGCAGACTTGCCTCGCGAGTTGGTGCCGGAACTCAACGGCGAATGGCAGCTGCGGGTGATTTACGGCCCGCACGGCGCACCGACCTTCTTTACCGATGATGACATCGAGGCGTTCTTTGCCGCCGAGTGGCAGGTGCATTATAACTCCAGCCGTACCGGCATTCGCCTGATCGGACCGAAACCGACCTGGGCGCGCAGCGACGGCGGTGAAGCGGGCATGCATCCTTCCAATATTCACGACAACGCCTATGCCTTTGGCACGGTGGATTTTACCGGCGATATGCCGGTGATCCTCGGCCCGGACGGTCCTTCGCTCGGTGGCTTTGTCTGCCCGGCCACGGTGATCGAAGCCGATCTGTGGAAGCTGGGACAGCTCAAAGCAGGGGATCGCGTGCGCTTCCTGCCGATCGATCTCAGCAGTGCGGATCAACTGGCGCAGGCAGAGCGTGAAGCGATCATCAAACTGCAATCCGTACCGCTTACAGTGAACGCTGCGCTGCCCCTTATTGATCCACTATTGCACCATCAGGCGGCAGAAAATGGCCGCCCATCGCTCAGTGTGCGTGCAGCAGGTGACCGTTTTCTGCTGGTAGAGTATGGCGATTTGATGCTGGATATCGCCCTGCGTTTCCGCGTGCACGCGCTGATGCAACAGCTGGAAGCCCATTCTCTGCCGGGTCAGCTGGAATTAACGCCGGGCATCCGTTCGCTACAGGTGCATTACGACGCACAACACTGTGTGAGAAGTGAGCTGTTGGCGCAAATTTTGCACATTGATCATGCGCTGGGCGACCTCAGCGAGGCCGCTGTGCCCTCGCGTACTGTGTGGTTACCGCTCAGCTGGGACGATGCGGCCTGCCGTGAGGCGATAACCCGCTACAGTCAGTCGGTACGCCCCAATGCGCCGTGGTGCCCTAGCAATATAGAATTTATCCGCCGCATCAATGGTCTGGCCAGCATTGATGAGGTGAAGGAGATCGTGTTCAGCGCCGCCTATCTGGTGATGGGGCTGGGCGATGTCTATCTCGGTGCGCCCGTGGCGACGCCGCTCGACCCGCGTCATCGCCTGGTGACCACGAAGTACAATCCGGCGCGCACCTGGACAGCAGAAAACTCGGTAGGTATTGGCGGCGCTTACATGTGCGTCTATGGCATGGAAGGGCCGGGCGGTTATCAGTTTGTCGGGCGCACCATGCAGATGTGGAACCGCGATCGACAAACCTCGGCCTTCACACAGCCGTGGCTGCTGCGCTTCTTTGATCAAATCCGTTTTTATCCGGTCAGCGCCGAGGAATTGCTCAGCATTCGCGAGCGTTTCCCGTGGGGTGACTATCCGCTGCGGAGCGAAGAGGGCGAATTCCGCCTTGCAGATTATCAGGCGATGCTGGTGGAGCAGGCGGAGGAAATCGACGCCTTCCAGCAGCAACGTCAGCAGGCTTTTGACTGTGAACTGGCGTGCTGGCGAGCAGAAGGGCAATTCACCTTCGACAGTCAGCTGCAGGAACAGAGTATTGAAGAGATTACGGTGCCTGCAGGGTGTAGCCCGGTAGAGAGCCTGGTGGCGGGCAGCGTGTGGCAATGGTTGGTTGACGAAGGCAGTGAGATTGAAGCGGGTGCCACGGTAGGCATTCTCGAATCTATGAAGATGGAAATCCCGATCGTGGCGCCAGTCAGTGGAAAAATCCATAGTTTCTATCGGCAGGCTGGGCAGCAAGTGCAGGCGGGTCAGTTACTTATGGTGATCGATCCTTCTGCGGCATAAGTAAGAATAAAAAATAATCAGTAATCAGGCAGCAAAGCCGGGGATTTGACCCATAATTAGTAACCCGGCTGATTGTTGCATTGCCATGACATCTTTTCGCAGTGTGCAACAGGCTGTGTCCCGTAACGGTTTAATAAAAAATCGAAAAGACCGCTGCGGGATACAGCCTGACTTGGCCGGGTTTCAGCGCCTGGTGGCGCTTACCTCTCTACTTTCACGTGCTTCATAGTGAGTTTTTAAGGAGTTCTCTATGGAAATAAAAGATCCAATGGTCGAGTTATTGAGTAGCCTTGAGCAGATTGTTTTGACACGTGATGCACAGCCTTCCGTATCAGAAATTACACTCAACGCAGTATCCGTTCCCGAGCCACAGCGTTTACGCGAAATGACCGGCATGCAGGTGGATGAGTTCGCCCGCGTGATGGGGGTGAGCGTTTCATCTGTAAAAAGTTGGGAGGCGCAACGCACGCGCCCATCCGCTACGGCACGTAAACTGATGAAACTGCTGCAAGCGAATCCCTACCTGGGGCGGCAGTTGCTCGAGTAAAAAGACTATCGGTTCTCTGACCCGCCTGCACGGCGGGTTTTTTTTAGCTCAATCCGCCGTATTTCGCCGCCTGTTTCACAAACCAACTCTCTGGCACGCTGTGTGGTGGCTGCGCCAACTGATCAATGCCTTGCTGAATGATCTGCTCTGCCTGCTGCCACAATTGCGGATCGCCTTGATTCAACAACTGAATCTGGATCTGTTTTTCAATCAGGTAGATACGTGCAAAGTCGGGATCGAAATGCACAATGGCGCGGGTGTTGTCGATGATATCGGCCAGCTTGATGGTTTGCGCATCGGGACAGGCTTCGGCGGTATGGCGGAAGTGCGCCAGTTTGCGGGCGGCGCGGTTTTTCGCCTCGGGCTGCGCGCTGTCAGTCAGCATGTCGACCAACTGCGCGACGCGCTGTCCAAAATGGCTTTCAATGTCCTGTAACGTGCTCGGGGTATCTTCCACGGTGTCATGCAGCCAGGCGGCGGCAATCATCTGTTCATCATCGGTGACGCTGCGCACCAGTTCGGCCACCGCAGCTGGGTGCACTATGTAAGGCTCATCGGTGTATTTGCGACGCTGACCCGCAGCAGCATGTGCCTGCGTGGCATAACGGCGCGCTTGCTCTTCCAGTGAATCACGCATCTTTAACACTCCGGAATAAAGTTGCTTGCAATTATCTAGCGCGCTATCTATATTGAATCGCATGAACAGTAATCAAGATGACAAAAAAGTGCAGCAGACGCCACTCCAGGTTGATCAACACCTCTGCTTCGCGCTCTATTCGGCGAATCTGGCGATGCACAAAGTCTATCGCCAGCTGCTGGCTGAGCTGGAGATTACCTATCCGCAATACCTGGTGATGCTGGTGCTGTGGAATCAGGATGATGTGACCGTAACGGAGATTGGCGAGCAGCTTTTCCTTGATTCAGCCACGCTGACGCCGCTGCTGAAACGCTTAGAAGCCGCTGGTTTGTTACGCCGTCAGCGTTCGCGTCGCGATGAGCGCCAGGTGGTGGTGACCCTGACAGATGAAGGTCGTGCGCTGCGTGAACGAGCACAAAACATTCCCGAGGCGGTACGCTGTGCCACCGCCTGTGACGATGACACCTTGATTGCTTTGAAAAATCAGCTGGACGATTTGCGCACCAATCTTAACCGCGCCAAATAAAGCATTTTGGATGTCGCCAACGCGGCATCCTGGATATCAACGTCAAAACTGCGCATAGATATATAGTGCGCGATTATATAGCGAATAGTGAGGTTAATATGTCTTTAGATAAAGTTGTTTATACCGCAAAAGCCAAAGCCACCGGCGGCCGTGATGGTCGTGCGACTTCGTCTGACAACGTGCTGGATGTGAAACTGGGCGTGCCAAAAGAGATGGGCGGCGCAGGCGGCGAAGTCACTAACCCAGAGCAGCTGTTCGCCGCGGGTTACTCAGCGTGCTTCCTCGGTGCGATGAAGTTTGTGGCTGGCCGTGACAAAATCACCATGCCAAAAGATGCGTGGATTGAAGGCGAAGTCGGTATCGGCCCAATTCCAACCGGTTTTGGTATCGAAGCTAAACTGAACATCCACCTGCCAGAGATGGATGCAGCCGAAGCGCAGAAACTGGTGGATGCGGCACACATTGTTTGCCCGTACTCTAACGCCACGCGCGGCAACATTGATGTGACTCTGAATATCATCAACTAAGGTCGCTGCCAGTCCAAAGAGAGGCTCCATCAGGGGCCTTTTATCATTTTATGGGGTCAGATCAATTATTGTCTGGTCTTACCATTGGTTAAATGTTCTACTGCTGCGCTGCATGCGCCTTCATTGCCGTTCCGGTTCAGATTCGTCCCGTTCCTGCTCGTTGCTTGCGCTTTTCTCGCTCACGGACGAACTCTATTGACTTTAAATAGTCCCATTTAAGGTTGGTTTATTGACACCGGGTCAGGAATGAATAAGTAAATGAATTATATCAAAACGTTAACGCAGCAAAAGCTGTCGCTGTTGCTTGCGCTCTATCTCGGCATCTTGTTGAATTTGCCAATTTTTTATCGCCGATTTGACGGCTTCCTAACGAAATCCACCCTCTCTAACTGGCTTTCTGCGGTCGCAGAAGTGACCGCTGCGGTGCTGCTGACGTTTTTCCTGATGCGTCTGCTATCGCTGGGCGGTAAGTGGGTTTATCGCATCCTTGCCACGTTAACCGTGGTAATTTCCGTGGCTGCCGCCTATTACATGGCTTTCTTTAATGTGGTGATCGGCTACGGCATCGTGGCCTCAGTGATGACCACTGATGTCGATCTCTCTAAAGAAGTGGTCGGCATGCGCTTTGTGCTGTGGATGGTGCTGGTCAGCGCGCTGCCGCTGCTGCTGATTTGGCGTAATAACCTTAGCCAGACCTTGATTGAGCAATTGAAAACGCCGGGCCAGCGTCTGAAGCCTGCGCTGATCATGCTGTTGAGCGTAGCGCTGGTGTGGTTGCCGATTCGCTACTTCGACAAACTGCAAAAAGTGAATGAAGAGATCACCAATATCGACCTGCCAAGTTACGGCGGGGTGGTGGCGCACTCGTATTTGCCTTCTAACTGGATTGCGGCGCTAGGTCTGTTTGCCTGGACCAAAGTCGATGAAGAGATGGATGGGGCGGAACTGCTCGATCCAGCGAAGAAGTTTACTTACGTGGCACCGCCGGGCATTGATGATACCTATGTGGTGTTTGTGATTGGCGAGACCACGCGCTGGGACCACATGGGTTTGCTGGGCTATGACCGCGATACCACGCCGAAGCTTTCTAAAGAGAAAAACCTGGTGGCGTTCCGCGGTGAGTCTTGCGATACCGCCACTAAGCTGTCGCTGCGCTGCATGTTCGTGCGCGAGGGCGGCACCATGGATAATCCTGGCCGCACGCTGAAAGAGCAGAACGTTTTTGCGGTGATGAAGGAGCTGGGCTTTACCTCTGAGCTGTTCGCCATGCAGAGTGAAGTGTGGTTCTACGATAACGCCGATGTGAATAATTTCTCGTTCCGTGAGCAGATTGGTTCTGAGAAGCGTAATCAGGGTAAAGCGGTGGATGACATGCTGCTGGTGCCAGAACTGCAGGCCTCGCTGCAACGTTTCCCGAAAGGTAAGCATCTGGTGGTGTTGCACACTAAGGGTTCGCATTATCTGTATTCACAGCGCTATCCGCGCAGCTTCGCCCGTTATCAGCCGGAATGTATGGGCGTGGATGAGACCTGTAGTAAAGCGCAGTTGATCAATGCTTATGACAACTCGATTCTTTACGTCGATACCATGCTGGATAGCGTGCTCGATCAGTTGCGTGATAAGAAGGCGATTGTGTTTTATGCCGCCGATCATGGTGAGTCGATCAGCGATAATATGCACTTACACGGCACGCCGCGTGAGATGGCGCCGCCGGAGCAGTTCCGCGTGCCGATGATGGTTTGGGCCTCTGATAAATATCTCGAAGATCCCACCAACCGCAGTAACTTCGAGCGTTTGCAGGCGCAGCAGCGCGTAGGGAAAACCCATCGTCATGTTGAGTTGTTCGATACCATTTTAGGCTGCCTGGGCTACAGTTCGCCGGATGGCGGGATTAAAGCGGCGAATAACTGGTGTCAGGCACCAGCGGCGACGCCTGCTAAAGCGTTGTAAGGGTTTTCTGGAAGGTGTTGAGCGGCTGGGCTTTTTGCGGCGCTGTTTGCTTTCCAGGCGATCGGGCGGATTTTACGGAAAAGGGATTGACGCTCCCAAGGGGGAGCAGTAATATTCGCCCCCATCGGCGAGTAGCGCAGCTTGGTAGCGCAACTGGTTTGGGACCAGTGGGTCGGAGGTTCGAATCCTCTCTCGCCGACCATATTTGAAGAAACCTGCTTGAAAAAGCAGGTTTTTTTTCGTCTGTCGATCGTGGAATCTGTGCAGTCACGGTGGAACACGCTCTTGTGCGGGGCTTCAAAAGCGGAACCGGTGCAGTCAGGAGTGAATACGCTCTTGTGCGGGGTTTCAAAAGCGAAACCGGTGCAGCCAGGAGTGAATACGGGGCCGCTGCGTAAAGTCGCTGTCTCGTCCCTGATCGCTCGACACACGCCATCCCTGGCGTGTAACGCTTTACTCCGCGGCCCCGCATTCCCTCCTTCGTTTGATTCTGTGCTTGCTTTAGGAAGCGAACATTCGGCTTTGTGTTTGTTGCCAGGGGCGGAGTTGTTAAGTTTGTGCGGGGTTTTAAAAGCGGAACCGGTGCAGTCAGGAGCAAATACGGGGCCGCTGCGTAAAGTCGCTGTCTCGTCCCTGATCGCTCGACACACGCCATCCCTGGCGTGTAACGCTTTACTCCGCGGCCCCGCATTCCCTCCTTCATCTGATTCTGTGCGCGCTTTTGGAAGTGAACATTTGGCTTTGTGCGTGCTGTCATAAAGAAAACATGCTGTTGCTTAGATGCGTGCTGTTTTTCAAAACAGCGGCATCATTGCTGATGAGCGATGGGAAGGCGGCTCGGGGAGCAAAGCGTTCGCCGCAGGGATGCGGCGACCGAGGCTACAGGGATGTATTTACGCCGTCTTTGCGATCGAGCCGCCTTCCCTGAGCAGCGCACCATTTAAAAGCGATGCTGTTTGCACCTAACCTTAGAATTCACCCATCCCATCCGACAAATCACATTTACCCGCCATTATTCCCACTTTACCGACTCGACCCCTCACGCAATCAACCCTGCACGCTTAATTCGCGACACATTCTTCTTATGACCGATTAATGCTTTTTGCTGATTTCTTATGCCATTACACCAGCATATTTCGCTGCCTGAACGTCATAACGCACGGCGAATCGTTCAGTTATTCGACATTTACCAATAACTTTTGTGTGTTTTTTAGCGGTGATAATCACTGTCATTTGACTGTATAGCCAGACAATCACGCGGCATTGCGCGCTTTATCACCTTTTTAAATTTTGGCTCAGCGCAATAACCCTGTTTTTTATCGTTGCTTGCACTTACTCACACTCTGTGTAAATAACCCCACCTTGTATTGACGTTCTTTGCAACTGTTGACAAATTGATGCGTCAATAACATGCAGAGTAGGGCGATTCTGAGGAGCCATTGGCTATCGGATGACAAAAAAAACCACTCGCATGCTGCCCGAACCGCATAAAAAAATTCAGAGGTCGGGCGACGCACACAACATCACATCACAATGGAGCAAAACATGATCAACTCCCTGGCTAAATCCAGGATGCTGAAGGTCGGTCTTAGCCTGATTGCTATGACTGTTGCCGCGGGTGTCCAGGCGAAAACCCTCGTATATTGTTCAGAAGGTTCGCCGGAAGGCTTCAACCCACAGCTCTTCACATCGGGTACCACTTACGATGCCAGCTCCGTGCCGATCTACAACCGTCTGGTTGAGTTCAAAACCGGTACTACCGAGCTGCAGCCTGGCCTGGCTGAAAAATGGGACGTTAGCGAAGATGGTAAAACCTATACCTTCCATCTGCGTAAAGGCGTGAAGTGGCAAACCACCAAAGACTTTAAGCCAACGCGTACCTTCAACGCTGACGACGTCGTGTTCTCCTTCGAGCGCCAGCTCGACAAAAACAACAAGTACCACGGTGTATCGGGCGGCAGCTACGAATACTTTGAAGGTATGGATATGCCGAAGCTGATCGAGAAAATCGAGAAAGTTGACGACTACACCGTACGCTTCACCCTGAGCCGTCCTGAAGCACCGTTCATTGCTGACCTCGGCATGGACTTCGCCTCGATCCTGTCAAAAGAGTATGCGGACAACATGCTGAAAGCCGGCACGCCAGAGAAGCTGGACCTCAATCCAGTGGGCACCGGTCCATTCGTGCTGCAGCAGTATCAGAAAGATTCACGCATTCTGTATAAAGCCAACCCGGACTTCTGGGGCACCAAGCCGAAGATTGATCGTCTGGTGTTCTCTATCACGCCTGATGCGTCTGTGCGTTACGCCAAACTGCAGAAGGGTGAGTGCCAGGTGATGCCGTACCCGAACCCGGCTGACATCGCCAGCATGAAGAAAGATGACAAAATTAACCTGATGGAGCAGCCTGGTCTGAACGTCGGTTACCTGTCATTCAACACCGAGAAAAAACCGCTGGATAACGTGAAAGTGCGTCAGGCACTGACCATGGCGGTGAACAAACAAGCCATCATCGACGCTGTGTATCAGGGCGCTGGCCAGGCCGCGAAAAACCTGATCCCACCAACAATGTGGGGCTACAACGACGATGTGAAAGATTACGCTTACGATCCTGCCAAAGCGAAAGAGCTGCTGAAAGAAGCCGGCATGCCGGATGGTTTCTCTATCGACCTGTGGGCGATGCCGGTACAGCGTCCTTACAACCCGAACGCCCGTCGTATGGCGGAAATGGTTCAGGCTGACTGGGCGAAAATTGGCGTGAAAGCCAAGATCGTCACCTTCGAGTGGGGCGAGTACCTGAAACGCGCCAAAGCCGGTGAACACCAGACTGTCATGATGGGCTGGACCGGTGACAATGGGGATCCGGACAACTTCTTCGCCACCCTGTTTAGCTGTGCCGCCGCCAAAGACGGCTCTAACTACTCACGCTGGTGCTACAAGCCGTTTGAAGATCTGATTCAGCCTGCACGTGCTGAAGCCGATCACAACAAACGTATTGAGCTCTACAAACAGGCTCAGGTAGTGATGCATGACCAGGCTCCGGCGCTGATTATTGCTCACTCCACCGTGTATGAGCCGGTGAGCAAGAAAGTGACTGGCTATGTGGTTGATCCATTAGGTAAACATCACTTCGAAAACGTCGATATCCAGGAATAACCTTTCGGATTATCGCGGTCTGGGCCAGCGCTGCTGGCCCTCGGGCGGCACCTTTGCCGCCCGGTCTCCGCACTTTTTTTCCGGCTAATTTCTTATATTGAAGCGCTTCTTGCGTCGCGTCCGGCATTGTCGGCTGCGTGTTGTGAGCAATGTAGTCCCTGGCGGCAACGCCACGGGAAATGACTGAGAATCCGGCTTATGCTGCAATTCATACTCCGACGTCTGGGCCTTGTCATCCCAACGTTCATCGGTATTACCTTACTGACCTTTGCGTTTGTCCATCTGATCCCCGGTGACCCGGTGCTGATCATGGCTGGCGAACGCGGTATCTCTCCCGAGCGTCACGCCCAGCTGATGGCCCAATTTGGCCTCGACCAGCCGATGTGGAAACAGTACATCACCTACATTAATGGTGTGCTGCACGGCGATCTCGGCATCTCGCTGAAAAGCCGCATCCCGGTATGGGATGAGTTCGTCCCTCGTTTCAAAGCCACGCTGGAACTCGGCATCTGCGCGATGCTCTTCGCGATTGCGGTGGGCATTCCGGTTGGCGTGCTGGCGGCGGTAAAACGCGGTTCGGTGTTTGACCACACTGCAGTGGGCATCTCCCTGACCGGTTACTCCATGCCGATTTTCTGGTGGGGCATCATGCTGATCATGCTGGTATCGGTGCAGCTCAACCTGACACCGGTATCCGGGCGTGTCAGTGACACGATTTTCCTTGATGACAGCCACCCACTCACCGGTTTTATGCTGATTGATACGCTGCTGTGGGGTGAAGAGGGCGATTTCAAAGATGCGGTGATGCACATGATTTTGCCGGCCATTGTGCTGGGCACTATCCCGCTGGCGGTGATCGTGCGTATGACGCGTTCTTCAATGCTGGAAGTGCTGGGTGAAGATTATATCCGCACTGCGCGCGCTAAAGGCCTGACGCGTATGCGCGTCATCGTAGTGCATGCACTGCGCAACGCGATGCTGCCGGTGGTAACGGTTATCGGTTTACAGGTCGGCACCCTGCTGGCCGGTGCGATTCTGACAGAAACCATCTTCTCGTGGCCGGGACTGGGTCGCTGGCTAATCGAAGCATTGCAGCGCCGTGACTATCCGGTGGTGCAGGGCGGCGTGTTGCTGGTGGCAATTCTGATCATCGTGGTCAACCTGCTGGTTGATCTGTTGTACGGCGTGGTCAATCCGCGCATTCGACATAAGAAATAAGGGGGGCATCATGACAACTGTTGATCCCGCAAGCGTAAGCGCTGCACCCAAGCCGATGACCCCGATTCAGGAATTCTGGCACTACTTCAAACGCAATAAAGGCGCGGTGATTGGCCTGGTTTACATCATTCTGATGCTGCTGATCGCCATCTTCGCCGATGTGCTGGCGCCGCATGCGCCGTCAGAGCAGTTCCGTGATGCGCTGCTGCATCCGCCGGTGTGGCAGGAAGGCGGCAGCTGGAAATTTATCTTTGGCACCGATGACGTGGGCCGTGATGTGCTGTCACGCCTGATGTTCGGCGCACGTTTATCGCTGCTGGTTGGCTGTCTGGTGGTAGTGCTGTCGCTGATCCTTGGCGTGGTGTTTGGTCTGATGGCAGGTTACCTCGGCGGCGTCGTCGACGCGGTGATCATGCGTCTGGTGGATATCATGCTGGCGCTGCCAAGCCTGCTGCTGGCATTGGTGCTGGTGGCGATTTTTGGTCCGTCGATTGTCAACGCCTCGCTGGCGATCACCTTCGTCGCGCTGCCGCACTATATCCGTCTTACGCGTGCTGCGGTGCTGGTGGAAGTGAATCGCGATTACGTCACCGCCTCCAGCGTGGCGGGTGCCGGTACGCTGCGCCAGATGTTCGTCAATATTCTGCCTAACTGCCTGGCACCGCTGATCGTGCAGGCGTCATTAGGTTTCTCCAACGCCATCCTCGATATGGCGGCGTTGGGCTTTCTCGGAATGGGGGCGCAACCGCCAACGCCGGAGTGGGGCACCATGCTCTCCGACGTGTTGCAGTATGCGCAAAGTGCCTGGTGGGTGGTGACGTTCCCTGGTGTCGTCATCCTGCTCACCGTGCTGGCATTCAACCTCATGGGCGATGGTTTGCGTGATGCACTCGACCCGAAACTCAAGCAGTAAAGAGGCACCGAGATGGCACTATTAAATGTAGAAAAACTGTCGGTGCACTTCGGCGACGAAAAAACACCGTTCCGTGCAGTAGACCGTATCAGCTACCAGGTTGAACAAGGCCAGGTGGTGGGGATTGTGGGTGAATCCGGCTCGGGTAAGTCGGTCAGCTCGCTGGCGATTATGGGCCTGATTGATTATCCCGGTCGTGTGATGGCGGAAAAGCTGGAGTTCAACCAGCGCGACTTGCAGAAGATCTCTGAAAAAGAGCGCCGCCAGTTGGTGGGCGCAGAAGTGGCGATGATCTTCCAGGACCCGATGACCAGCCTCAACCCGTGCTACACCGTGGGCTTCCAGATCATGGAAGCGCTGAAGGTGCATCAGGGCGGCAGCAAAAGCACGCGCCGTCAGCGTGCTATCGACCTGCTGGATCAGGTCGGTATTCCCGATCCGGCCTCTCGTCTTGATGTTTATCCGCATCAGTTGTCGGGCGGTATGAGCCAGCGCGTGATGATCGCGATGGCGATCGCCTGCAAACCCAAGCTGCTGATTGCTGATGAACCGACAACTGCACTGGATGTGACCATTCAGGCGCAAATCATCGAACTGCTGCTGGAGTTGCAGAAGCAGGAGAACATGGCGCTGATCCTGATTACCCACGATTTGGCGCTGGTGGCAGAAGCCGCGCAGCACATCATCGTGATGTACGCCGGACAGGTGGTGGAAAGCGGGAAAGCGGTGGATATCTTCAAAGCCCCGCGTCATCCCTACACCCAAGCGCTGCTGCGCGCGTTGCCGGAGTTTGCCGCAGATAAAGCGCGTCTGGCTTCGCTGCCGGGTGTGGTGCCGGGCAAATATGATCGTCCTACCGGCTGTCTGCTCAATCCGCGCTGTCCGTATGTGACCGAACGCTGCCGTCGTGAAGAACCTGAACTGCGTGACATTCCGGGTCGCCAGTCTAAATGCCATTTCCCACTGGATGATGCCGGGAGACCGACTTATGAGTCTTGATAACACTAAGCAGGATTACCTGCTGCAGGCGATCGACCTGAAAAAACACTACCCGGTGAAGAAAGGGCTGTTTGGCCAGGAGCGTCTGGTGAAAGCGCTGGATGGCGTCTCGTTCAACCTTGAACGCGGCAAAACGCTGGCGGTGGTCGGTGAGTCGGGCTGTGGTAAATCCACACTTGGTCGCTTGCTGACCATGATTGAAACGCCAACCGAGGGCCAGCTCTACTGGCATGGTCAGGATTTGCTGAAGCACGATCCGCAGGCGCAAAAGCTGCGTCGTCAGAAAATCCAGATCGTGTTCCAGAACCCGTATGGCTCACTCAATCCGCGTAAGAAAATCAGCCAGATTCTCGAAGAGCCGTTATTGATTAACACTTCGCTGAGTAAAGCGGAACGCCGTGAGAAGACGCTGGAGATGATGGCGAAGGTGGGCCTGAAAACCGAGCACTACGATCGCTATCCGCATATGTTCTCCGGTGGTCAGCGTCAGCGTATCGCCATTGCGCGTGGTTTGATGCTCGATCCCGATGTGCTGATTGCCGATGAACCGGTTTCTGCGCTCGACGTTTCCGTACGTGCGCAGGTGCTGAACCTGATGATGGATTTGCAGCAGGATTTGGGTTTGTCGTATGTGTTCATTTCTCATGATTTGTCGGTGGTGGAGCATATCGCTGACGAAGTGATGGTGATGTATTTAGGTCGTTGCGTTGAGCGCGGCGGTAAAGAGGCCATTTTCAGCAATCCGCGTCATCCTTATACGCAGGCCTTGTTGTCAGCCACGCCACGTTTGAATCCAGATGAGCGTCGTGAAAGGATTAAATTGACCGGCGAACTGCCAAGTCCACTCAATCCGCCGCCGGGCTGTGCGTTTAACGCGCGCTGCCGCCGCCGCTTTGGTACCTGCGTCCAGTTGCAGCCCAAACTTAAGCAATATGGCGAGCAGCAAATTGCCTGTTTCGCGGTGGATCAGGACGAGAATCAGCCAGTGGGCGTGTAATTAACAACGCCAGAAATGAATGAAGGCTCCTGCGGGAGCCTTTATTTTTTCCTGCGTTATACTTCAGGAATGCTAACAAGAAAAATGTTTCTGCCAGAACCGCCAGGAAATGTATTACTCCAGTGCATCAGTAATCGATTGGTCCTGATTAGGAGGGAGAATCGTTAAGGCAAATTCTGAATAGCGTCAGGATTATGTGAGTGTAATCACACAGCTGTTAAATCCGTAACTTGAACCACTTTCTCATCATATCAGTAGCTTAGGTGAATGTTTTTGCCGTTATTATTTCAGTTAATCGATATTAATAAATCTCCGGCCTTAAATATCTGCACGCTTTTTGCATTGCCAGATTTTCAATCATATTGATAAAAGTCTTTTGTTGAATACGCCGTTTTTATAATCAGAATTCTCTCACTCTCTTTTAATGTGTGTGATATATTCGCGGAAAATTCCCTCCCGCTTTTACAGGCTCTGATCATGAAGAATTACGACGATCTGCAGCGTTTTAAAGAAAAGACCAAAACGCTTGATATCGCTTTTAAGGACATGTCTGGGCAATCGCAGGAAGCGGATCACAGCCAGTGGGCGATCATACGCCAATTAGCGAACGATAATGAGCCAGACCTGGGTAGCGGCCAACGTATTGATCTGCCACAGCCACAGCCGATTCGCGGCAATGAGTTCAGCGCGCCCGCAGCGCCGATGCAGAGTGCGCCAGCAGCAATTTCCTCTGCGGCCAGCTCTTCACGCAGTTCAATTCCCGACAGCCTGGCGGCCACTGCGCCTACAGAACCTGCGCCATCCACGCCGCCTGCGGGAGTCTCATCACTTTTCCCGCCTGCACCAGCGGCTAAACCGGCGCCTTCTGTGATCTCACAGGCACCGAAAGCGACCCATGTTGAGCGGCAGGCCACGACGTCGCTGTTTCCACCGCCGCCAGCGAAACCGGCGGCTGCACCTTTATCTGCATCCGCACCTATCGCTGCGGTACCTACCGTGACGCCGGCTCCCGCACCTGTAGCGAACCCTGCTCCAGCGCCTTTAGACTCACCGATTGCCGCGACATCGGCTGAAGCGCCGCAGGCTACAACAACGTTCAGTGCGCCCGCGTCTACCTTCACCGCTCCGGTTGAACCGGCGCGTCCGGCAGCTTCTGCACCCTCACGTTTTGGTGCCCTGTTCCGCTCGCGTGCGACGGAACCTGCTCATCTTTCAAAAGAAACACCCTTAAAACCGCTATTGGAGAAGATTGCGCTATGCCGTTAGTTTGTGTGTGCTCGCCAAAAGGGGGAGTAGGGAAAACCACCATGGCGGCCAACCTTGCATGGAGCCTGGCTCGCGCTGGCAGCAAGGTGTTGGCAATCGATTTCGATGTCCAGAACGCCTTGCGTCTGCATTTTGGTGTGCCACTGCACGATGGTCGCGGCTTTGTTGCGCGTTCTGAAGAGCAGGCTGACTGGAGCCAATCCATCCTCACCACCGGCGGTAATATTTTCGTCATGCCTCATGGCGATGTGACCGAAGATCAGCGTGAGCGTTTTGAAGAGAACCTGATTAAAGATCCGCATTTCCTGCGCCGCGGTCTGGACACAGTTTTAAATTATCCGGGACTGGTGATTATTGCCGATTTCCCGCCAGGCCCTGGTCCTGCACTTAAAGCCATGGCCGCTTTGGCCGATATGCATCTAGTGGTGATGCTGGCAGATACCGCCTCGGTCTCTTTACTGCCGCAAATTGAAAATGACCGCATGATAGGTAAGCCGCTCAATAATAAGCGTGGTCACTATTTCGTACTTAATCAAAGTGACAATCGCCGCAATATTAGTCGCGAAGTCACCGGCTTTATGCAGCAGCGTTTGGGCGAAAATTTATTAGGCGTGGTGCATCGTGATGAAAGCGTCGCGGAAGCCAATGCTTCACAACAATCAGTTTATGATTTCAGCCCGGCATCAGCCGCAGCCTTTGATATTGAACTGGTGGCGAAGCGCGTAGCCAATATCCTGAATATTACTGTGGGTAACGGTGAAGTTCAGGCACCTATCCGCAGCCATTATTAATCGCCAGGCATTTGCCTGGCGGTATTAGCAATAATAACAACACAGCTTCTTTAGGGTGAATCATGAGTAAACTCGGGTTTTACCTGCTGCTGCTGGTGCTTGCACCTGTGGCTGCGGTAATCGTCATCACGCCTATGGACAGCCAAAAACAATATATTTTTGGCTTAATCAGCATCGGGATGATGTTTTTACTGGGCTTCAGCAAAAGCCGCAAAATAACTGTCATCATGGTTATCCTTTCTGCGCTGATGTCGACCCGATATATCTGGTGGCGCACCACGGAGACGCTGCAGTTTAATTCCGAGATTGAAGCGATTCTCGGCATCGGCTTATATCTGGCCGAACTGTATGTCTGGCTGATTCTGATTCTCGGCTTCCTGCAAACCACCTGGCCATTAAAACGCACCATTGAACCGTTGCCGGACGATACCAGCCTGTGGCCTACCGTTGACGTCTATGTCCCGACCTATAACGAAAGCCTCGACGTAGTGCGTGATACCGTGCTGGCGGCGCAGTGCATCGATTATCCGCGTGACAAGCTCAAGGTCTATCTGCTGGATGACGGCAAGCGCAGCGAGTTTGCGGTTTTTGCCGCCGATGTAGGGGTGGGCTATATCACCCGTGACGACAACAGTCATGCGAAAGCCGGTAACCTCAACCATGCGATGAAAATCACCAAGGGTGAGCTGATCTGCATCTTTGACTGTGACCACGTCGCCACCCGTACTTTCCTGCAGGCGACCGTCGGTCCGTTCCTGAACGATCCCAAGCTGGCGCTGTTGCAGACGCCACACTATTTCTATTCACCGGACCCGTTTGAACGTAACCTGCGTGCAGCGCGTACCATTCCGAACGAAGGCGCGCTGTTCTACGGCCCGGTTCAGCAGGGTAACGACAACTGGAACGCCACCTTCTTCTGCGGTTCCTGTGCGGTGATTCGCCGTAGCGCGCTGGAAGAGATTGGTGGCTTTGCGGTGGAAACCGTGACCGAAGATGCGCACACCGCATTGAAAATGCAGCGTTTAGGTTGGGGTTCAGCCTTCCTGGCGATTCCGCTGGCTGCCGGTTTGGCCACCGAACGTCTCGGTCTGCACGTGGTTCAGCGTAACCGCTGGGCGCGTGGCATGACGCAGATCTTCCGTGTGGATAATCCGCTGTTTGGCCGTGGTCTGAAATGGCAGCAGCGTCTCTGCTACCTCAACGCCATGCTGCACTTCCAGTTCGGTCTGCCGCGCGTGGCATTCCTGACCGCGCCGCTGGCGTACCTGCTGTTCAACCTGAACATCATTCACTCGTCGGCGTCGCTGATCTTCGCCTACGTATTGCCGCATCTGGTGATGTCGCTGTACGTCAACTCCCGCATGAACGGCAAGTTCCGTTACACCTTCTGGGGTGAAATCTACGAAACCGTGATGTGCTTCCACCTCGTGATCCCGACGTTGCTGACCATGCTGGCACCAAAGCGCGGTAAATTTAACGTAACGGATAAGGGGGGCCTGCTGGACCAGGGCTTCTTCGATTTCCACATCGTCCGCCCCCATGTGATTGTCGCGGTACTGCTGACCATTGGTATCGTCGCGGGTGTGGTGCGTGCTGTTGCGCATGACTACTTCGGCGTGGATCCTTATGTCATCGCTCTCAACGTCGGCTGGGCGGTGTTCAGCCTGATCATCCTGATGGCGGCGATTGCCGTGGCGCGCGAAACCAAGCAGGTACGTAAAACCATTCGTATCGAAGTGCAGATTCCGGCGGTGATTCACTACGCCAGCGGTATCTCATCACGCACCCAAACCAGCGACCTGTCGATGGGCGGCGCGCAACTGGATGCGCCGGACAACCGTCATGAGCATGATGAAATTGAAGAGATTGATCTGCTGCTGAAATCCGGTGCCATCACTATTCCGGTGAGCAAAATCTCCGGCGATGAAGAGACCATTCGTCTGCGCTTTGGTGATATGCCGCTATCGCGTCGTCGTGAGCTGGTGCGTGTGGTACTGGCGCGCGCCGATGCGTGGATCCAGCCCGAGTATAAGCAGGACAACCCGCTGGTATCGTTGGGCACTATTATTCGTACCGTATTTGAGCTGTTCTGGCTGACCTGGAAAGATCGCCGTGAGAAGCATAAGCGTGAAAACCAGTCGGCAGTGAAAGAGGACAGCGCAGTATGAAGAATTTGACGCAAACGTTGCTGGCAAGCTCGCTGGCGACGGCGCTGATGCTCGCCCCGGCCTGGGCAGAAACCCCTGCGGTAACGCAGGATAGTTCGGCCTTGTCCAACGTGCCGCCACCGCAAGGCATCCAGAGTGAAGCGGATGCCCAGTTGCAGCAGGCGGCGGGTGCAACACCTTATGCGCCCACTGAAAATGCACCAGCAACTGAAAATACTGCCCCGGCTGCGACGGATATGCCAGCAGCCAACGCCACGAACTCGGCTGCACCACAGACGGAGCCGCCTGCTACCACGCCAGCGCCAGAGATGGTGCTGCCTGATGTGGCACCTGCAGCATCAGTCGCCGCACCCGTGGTTTCCGCTTCTGCGATGCTCAATCAACCTATCAGCAGCACCATTTCCGTGGCGCAGATGGGCCAGCCGCAGGGCATCACCTTAACGGGCGGTCAGCTGCAATCGGGCATCGTGTTTACTCTGCCGAGCGATGAAGTGATCACCAACGCGCGTCTGAATTTGTCGCTGCGCGTTTCAGCAGCACTGGCGGCGCGTAATACCTCGTTGCAGCTGATGCTGAATGGTCAGCCGCTGGGCACTTTGCCGCTGGGTTCAAGCGACAGCGATGTCAGCGACTATCAGCTGGATATTCCAGCGGCGATGGTGGTCTCAAGCAACAACCTCAGCTTCAAAATTAACGATGCCGACAAACTGCTGTGCGAAAAAGAGAGTGCACAGCAGTATCAGGTGTCGATTCTGCCTAAAACCACGCTGAGCCTCGAAGGCCAGCAGTTGAATATCGGCACCAGCCTGCGCAACTTCCCGCGTCCGTTTATGGATGCGCAGCGTATGACGCCAGCCAGCGTGACCTTTGGCTTTGCCGCCAATGCCACGCCGGACAGCATCAGCGCGGCGGCGTTAGTGGCATCATGGATGGGTATTCAATCGGACTATCGCGGCATTCGTTTCCCGGTGGTGCGTGGCGATCTGCCTGAGCACAACGGCATTTTGATTGGTCATCCCGGTGAGAAGATCGGTTCTGTGACTTTACCTGCCACCAACGGTCCGCTGTTGCAGGTGATTGATAACCCGAACAACCCGGTTTACAAACTGCTGTTAGTTGTCGGTGCGGATGATGCTCAGCTGCGTCAGGCGGCAAACCGTTTGACCACGCAACCGCTGGCGACCGATGCCAGCAGCCTGAACGTGCAGCCGCAGCCGATTGGCCTGCGTAAGCCGTATGACGCGCCGCGCTGGATCAATACCACTCGTCCGGTGCGGTTGAGCGAGCTGCTGCGTAAAGATCAGAGTCTCACCACCACCGGCATCTGGCATGATGCGCTGAGCGTGAACTTCCGCGCGGCACCCGATTTGTTCATGTGGGATGGCGACACTATTCCGGTCGAGCTGCACTACCGCTTCCCGTCGGAAAGCTGGATTGATGAGAACAAATCGTTCCTCAACGTGATGCTTAACGGCACCTTCCTGCGCAACCTGACCGTAAACAAAGTCGGCTTGCTGGAGAGCGCCTGGCATCGTCTTGGCGGCGACGCCCGTCAGGAGCACTACACCCTGAAGCTGGAGCCGTATCTGATTTACGGTGATAACCAGCTGGCGTTGTACTTCAACATCAAACCGAAAGCGGACGCGCCATGTGGTGTGTTGCTCAACAACAACATCAAGAGCCGCATCGAAGATGATTCGTGGATCGATCTGAGCCACACGCGTCACTTCACCATGCTGCCGAACCTGTCGTACTTCGTTGGCGCATCATTCCCGTTCTCGCGTCTGGCGGACTTCTCGCAGACCACCTTGCTGCTGCCAGAAAAACCGACCGATGCAGAGATCTCCACGCTGCTGGATATGTCTTCACGTGCGGGTAACGCGACCGGTGTACCGCTGGTGCAGAATCAGGTGCTGTTTGGTTTGCCAAATGGTGGCACTAACCTGACACGCCTGCAGGACAGTGATCTGCTGGCGGTGAGCACCACACAGAACAGTGAATTCAATCAGCAGATGCTGGCTAACACGCCTTATCAGACCAGCGGTAATACGTTGGGCGTGAAAGATCCGACGACCTGGGACAAGCTGCGTGGCTGGCTGACCGGCGACTGGAACCTTCAGCAGCTGGATGCCGATCGTTACTTCTCCTCCAACGAAGCGTGGCGTGGCTTTGTCAGCTACCGCTCGCCGTGGAATGCCGATCGCCTGGTGGTGATGACGGTGGCGACCAGCGATCAACAGCTGCTGCGTTTGCATGAAGATCTCAACTCGGCGCGCATTAACGCGGGCATTCGTGGCGATACCGCCATCATCACTGATGAAAACGGTATTCGCAGTTTCCGCGTCGGTCCACAGTTCCCGAGTGGCGAAATGCCGTGGTACATGATGGTGGTGTGGTATGCCAACCAGCATTCGGTGCTGATGGCGCTGGCCGCTCTGGTGCTGGCAACGCTGGTCGGCGGTAGCGCATGGGCGATGCTGAAGCGTCATGCATGGCGACGCCTCAACCCGAAAGCTGATAGCAAGTCCGGCAAGAAGTAAGGATAAAAACAATGAAAAAAAATCTGTTGAGTGCCGGTATTCGTCATGCCCTGATTCTGGGTGGGGCACTGGCGTTCTCTCAGCCGCTGCTGGCGGCGGAGAGCACCAATCCTGCGTTACAAGCGTTGTTTGATCAGGCGGCTTACTGGCATCAGAAAGCGCATGACGATTTGGCCAAATCTTCGCTGCAAAAAGTGTTGATGGTGGAACCCAACAACACTCAGGCGCTTTATTTGCTGGCGCTCTATTCCCAGCAGAGCGGCAGCAGCGCGGAAGCGGCGCAGTGGCGCGCGCGACTGAGTGCCGCATCGCCGAACGATCCGCACCTCACCGAACTGGATAATGCGCGTCAGCTGCAAACCATCCCACAGGCGCAGCTGTCGTTAGCGCGCCAGCAGGCCCGCAGTGGCAATATTGCAGCTTCGCTGCAAACCTGGCGCAATACCTTTAATGGTAATGAGCCACCACCGAGCGTGGCGGCGGAATATTACCTGACCATGGCCGGAGACCGCTCGCTGCTGCCGCAGGCGGTCGAAGCGCTGCGTCAATTCGCGGCCGATCATCCACAAGATACCGGCGCGAAGCTGGCACTCGGCAAAGCACTGACCTATCAGGAATCGACCCGTCGTCAGGGTATTGATCTGCTGGGCACGCTGGCGGATGGCAATAAAGACGCTGACCGTTCACTGCGCCAGGCGCTGCTGTGGCTCGGCCCGCAGGCGTCCGATGCCTCGCTATACCAAACCTGGCAGCAGCGTCATCCGCAAGACAATGCGGTGATGGATTACTACCGTAAAAATGTTGGCGGCGCTGAGAAGGGGGCTGGCTTTACCGCACTGAACAGTGGTGACGTCAGCAACGCGCAGAACAACTTTGAGAAAGTGCTGCAGGCGAACCCGCAGGATGCCGATGCACTGGCGGGTATGGGCTATGTGGCTCAGCGTGCCGGGCGCTATGCCGAAGCGGCTGATTATCTGACGCGCGCCGCGCAGATGGGCGGCGATCAGAGCGAGACGCGCCAAAAGCAGGCAGCCGATGCGCGCTTCTATGCTCAACTGGCGACCGCGCAGCAGGCGCTGAAAAACGGTGACAGCGCGCAGGCATTAGCCTTGAGTGAACCCCTGGCGCAGGCCGATGGCGAGAAAGGCGTTTCCGCTAAGCTGTTCCGCGCGGACGTGCAGCGTCGCAGTAACCAACTCGACCAGGCAGAACAAACTTATCGCTCTATCCTGCAAGCCGATCCGAACAACCGTAACGCCAAAGAAGGCCTGTTCTACGTGCTGCGTCAGCAGAACCGCAGTGCCGAAGCCAACACGCTGCTGGCTTCTCTGCCGGATAGCGTGCGCCAGAGCGTGGCCCCGCGCGGCAGCAGCACCGATCCGATTCGTGCGCAGGCTAAGCGTGAGCTGGCGGCGGGCAACAACAGCGCCGCGATAGCCACCTTGAACAGCGGTATTCAGCGCTTCCCGAATGATGGCTGGTTACGCCTCGACCTGGCGCGTATTTATCGCGCACAGGGCGATAATATGATGGCCGCCAATATCATGCAGCCGTCGATGCGCAGCGGCGCCAGCACGGCAGAGCTGTATGCTGGCGCATTGAACGCCAGCGAGAGCGGTGCCTGGCAGCAGGCGAGTTTACTGCTGTCACGCATACCGAACGGCAGCAAGAGCAGCGATATGCGCGAGCTGGCGCAGCGTGTGAACTTCAACCTGCAGATGACCACCGCCGATCAGTATCTGGCGCAGGGCTCGAATGCTGCAGCGGCGAATACCCTGCGTGCGCTGGCCTCGTCACCTCCGTCCAACCCGGTGGATGCCGGTAACCTGGCACAGAAGCTGGCGAAAGCGGGCGATCTCACCACCGCTGTCTCTGTGGTGCGCAGCAATATGCAGCGCGGCATTCAGGGGAATGCCGGTGATTACGCTGCACAGGTTGCGGTGCTCAACCAGGCGGGTCTGAATACCGAAGCGCAGAGCTTCCTCAGCAGCCCGGAGTTGCAGGCGCGCAGTACACCAACGCAGCTGGCGGGTATTCGCAACGGTTACGTGATCAACGAAGTGGATCGTCTGCGTGAGCAGAAGCAGTACGCCGCGGCTTACGACAAGCTGGTGGGCGCACTGCAGCACGATCCACAGAACCGCGATCTGATGTTCGCCATGGCGCGACTGTATCAGTCCGGCAAGATGAACAAAGAAGCGGGTGTGGTGTATGACTACCTGATGACCCAGGATACGCCAACGCAAGATGCGCGTACCGGTGCCATCAACGTGGCACTGGCGAATAATGACGTCAATAAAGCCAATACCCTGACACGTGGCCTGAACAATGAGCAGTCACCGGATCGCCAGCTGTTACTGGCGCGCGTGGCTGAAGCCAACGGCAATCACAGCCAGGCCATGAGCTATCTGCGCAGCGCGCGCGGGCAGTTGATTGGTCTGCAGGATGCCACCAACGGTGATACGCCAAGCGTGGGTGGTCTGGCATTGGCGGATAACCCGTTCATCAACCGGGGTACTTCGCCGGTGGGGCGTTCTCCGTCTGCTTATGGCGCGGTGATGCCATGGCAATCGGCACCGGATGTCACCAGCAGCGCAACGGGGACCACGCTGGCCAGCAATACACCGGCAATCCAGCAGAGCCAGACGCTGCGCCAGATCGACAGTATGATGGACGATCTACAAGAGAAAACCGGCACCTGGATTCAGGGTGGCATGCAGGTACGTGGTCGTGACGGCGAATCGGGTCTGAGCAAACTGACCGAAGCCAAAGCGCCACTGACTTTCTCCACCGTCCCGTTTGGCGAATCGCGCTTTGACTTTACTATGACACCTGTCTCGCTCACGGCGGGCAGTGCGGCGGGCGACGCGTGGCGTCGTTTCGGCACCAATGCCCTGGTGCAGGGTAATGTGGTGGCGTCTGGCGATGCCAAAATTGACGATGTCCCGTCTTCATCCACTGATTCGCAGAAAGCCACCGGTGTTGAGCTGAACCTGGCATTGAAAGGCGACAGCTACAAGATCGACCTCGGCAGTACGCCACTGGGACAGGATTTGAGTACCCTGGTGGGGGGCGTGCAGTGGTCACCGAAACTCACTGACTTCCTGACGCTGATCCTCACCGGTGAACGTCGTGCGATGACCGACAGCCTGCTCTCCTATGTGGGCGTGGAAGATAAAACCAGCGGTAAGCGCTGGGGTCGCGTGACCAAAAACGGCGGTAATGCGTTGCTGAGCTACGATAACGGCGATGCCGGTTTCTACGTCGGCGGCGGCGCTTACAGCTACATTGGTGAAAACGTGGCGAGTAACAACAGCGTGCAGGCGACTGCCGGTGCGTATGTGCGTCCGTTCCACTACGACGATCGCGAGCTGAAGGTGGGCATGAGCCTGTCGTGGATGGATTACTCGAAAAACCTGAGTTACTTCAGCTACGGTCAGGGCGGTTACTTCAGCCCGCAGAACTATGCATCGGTCTCGTTCCCGATTGAGTTCTCCCGCAAGTTCGACGATCTGAAAGTGAACGTGGGCGGTTCGGTGGGTTATCAATCCTACAGCCAGGATAAGAGCGCTTACTTCCCGAACGATCCGACTTACCAGGCACAAATGCAGAGTCTGGCCGATCAGGGTTACGTGAAAAGCGCTTACTACAGCGGCGAGAGCAAGAACGGTATTGGCTACAACTTGCACGCCGGTGCGGATTACAAGATCAACAAAGATGTCACTGTGGGTGGGCAATTAGGCTACGACACCTTTGGCGATTACAACGAGAGCACAGCGAATCTGTACTTCCGTTATCTGTTCGGAGACAACTAAATGAGTGAGCAGGCAACCGCGCGCGTCAGCCATCCGCATCAGCCGGGTTGGTTTGATCTGGTCAGCGTGATGATTGAAGGGATGCTGGACAACGCGGGCGAGGAAGCCGAAGGCTTCCTCAACAATGTGGGCGCATCGCTGGCAGCGCGCTATCCTTTAGCGGAAGCGCGCACCGTGCAGGATCTGGAACGCGAGATGAATCTGCAACTGGCGCGCTTTAGTTGGGGGTTCACCCAGCTTCAGCCGCTGGAAAATGCCATTCTGATTCAGCATCATGCGCTGCCGCAGGGCGACAGCAAGGTGGGTGCAGAGCGCTGGCAGCTGGCGATGAGCGCCGTGCTGGCCGGTGTTTATTCACAGTGGCTGCAGGCACAGGGCGGCAGCGCTGCGGTGCCGGTTACCTTCGAAAAGAATGACGGCAACACGCTGCATTACCGATATCAATAGGATTGTTTGATGAGAGTCATACGCTTCTGGCGTCAATGGATGCTGTGTTTCATGGTGATGTTTTTTAGTGCTCAAGCCGCCGCAGATGGCTGGAGCACTTTTAAAGGCCGCTTTATGAGCAGCGATGGTCGTATCAGTGATACAGCCAACAATAATGTCAGTCACACCGAAGGTCAGGGCTATGGCATGCTGCTGGCCGTCGCGAATGACGACCGCACCACGTTTGATCTGCTGTGGAAGTGGACGCGCACCCATCTGCGTAATCCGCAAAACGATCTGTTCTACTGGCGTTACACGCCGGGTGCTTCAGACCCAATTGCCGACAAGAACAATGCCTCTGATGGTGATGTGCTGATTGCTTGGGCACTGCAGCGCGCAGGCCAAAAGTGGGGCGGTGATTATCAGTCAACTTCTGACCGTATTCAGCGCGCCATCATCAAACAAAACGTAATCACGTTTGGCGGCCACACGTTGATGTTGCCAGGCGCACAGGGCTTCAATAAAAACAGCTATGTGGTGCTGAATCCCTCGTATTTCCTGTTTGCCGCCTGGCAGGAGTTTGCTGACCGCAGTCACCTGCGCGTGTGGAATAACCTGATCGATGACGGCATGGAACTGCTCGGTGATATGCATTTTGGCAAAACCGGTCTGCCGCTCGATTGGGTGGCGCTGAATGCCGATGGTTCAGTGGCTCCGGCAGTGGGTTACTCCAATCGCTTCAGCTACGATGCGATTCGTATCCCGCTCAATATCTGGTGGTATGACCCGCAAAGCCTGCGTCTGGTGCCGTTCCAGCGCGTCTGGCAGGGCTATGGTCGCCAGACGACACCGGCCTGGTTTGATGTGCTCGCCAACACCCCTGCGCCATACAATATGGACGGCGGCTTGCTGGCGATTCGCGATCTGACCCTGAATCAAACCGGTTATCTCAGCGATCGTTTAGCGCCGGATCAGAACTACTTCTCCGCCAGCTTGCAGTTACTGACCTGGCTGGCGTATCAGGAAAAGCGTTAGATATTTCGCGATACATCGCGTTGTCAGCTCATAGCGCAGTTTTTGTAGCAGTGCTACGTACTACGCAATTGAAAGGGCCGCACTTCATCAGCGAAGTGCGGCTTTTTTTATTTGAAGTCCGCATACGGCTCAAGCGGTTGTGGTGGCATATCCATATCGCCATTCCAGCCGCCCATTGAATAACGCATGTAGATCAAGCCGTGACTCGGGGTGTAATCCTTGGCTTGCTGAATATCCATCGCGAGACCGACTGACCAGTGCGGCGTGATGCGTCGTTCTACCACTGCTTGCAGGGTGTAACCAAAACCGTTGCCGGAACTGCTGTCGGAGGTCGGGTTGGAAGCCAGCGTAAAGCCAGGATTGACCGGATAACGCTGCTGACCGTCGGTTTGCGATTGTGACCAGGAGACCGAGCCGCTCAGATCAAACGACCAGTTATCGGTGCGTTGACGATAAGTGACCGGCACCGCCAGCGAGAAGTACTGCTGCGGACTGTAATAGCCGCCCTGGCCAAAGGTGTAATCGCTCAGGTCTTTCTGGTAATGCCACAGCATGCTGTTAAGGCCCACGGTGGCGCGGCGATTGTCTTCGTTGATCAGCTTGTAGTAGTAACCGGCCATCAGGCGTTCACGGCTGTTGTCCGCCACGTTCTCACCGGTGATTTGATGGGCGCTGATATCGGCCCATACGCCATTCGCGCCGCCCTGATCATAACTCAGTCCCACCGAACCACCGGTTGCCACCACGCCACCCCAGGTTTTGCCGCCATTGGCCGCGGGATCGCGTGCACCGGCATAGGCCAGCAGCGAACTGGAGATCGGTCGGCGTGAAGCGGTGAACGTCACGCCGATATCTTTGACATCGGTTTTCCAGCTCAGCCCGCCCACCCAGTTGGTGACTTCAAAACCGAGCGGCGTGGTGCCGATATCGCCAGACCAGCGATCGTTATGCCAGCCAACGCCTATCGCCGTGCCTTCATCACGCTGGGTAAAGTCGCGGCTGCAGCCACCGGAGTTGTCATCATTACAGCTACCGAAGCGTTCGCTGTTGCTGCCATTGCTGGTGGCGAAGGTGCCTGCCGATACCAGCACATGATCGACGCGCACAAAGCTGCGACCGTCGGCCAGCGGGGTCTCCGCCTGCATCATGGTGGTGTGCGCGGTGAAATCGGAGATGCCGCCGGTGCCTTTATCGCGCGAATAATCCTGTTCGAGCGTGAAGGTGGTGTCCTGCTGACGATAGAGATCGGCGGCATCGCTGCGAATACCGCGCTTCAACCAGTCATCACTGGCGTCATTACGCGTCAGGCGGGTATAGCTGTCGTTATCCTGCGGCACGTCGCGGGTGATGCCGCTGGCGGCCATCGCCAGGCGATAATCCTGCTGCGCTGCATCCGGCTGTTGCTGCTGAGTTTCCAGACGTGCCGCATCGCGATAGACCAATGCTTTGCTTTGCGACGGGGCTTCTTTGGCGGCGCGCATTTTTAAATCATTGAACAGCTGCTGCGCATGCGCCGTATCGCCGCTGTTTTGCCATACCAGCGCCACGCGGCGTCCGCTGTTGATATTTTGCTGCGCCACGCTGGCGGGTAAAGCCTGCAGCGCTGTGCGTGCTTCGTCTTTGCGCTTCAGGGCGATAAGGGCTTCGATACGGCCCAGTGCTGCATCATTGTTGGTTGCATCCTGCTGCAGTACGTGTTGGTAACTCGCCAGCGCCGATTTCGCGTCGCCGCGTTCCAGAGCCCAATCCGCCAGGGTGATATCACGTCGCGTCAAGGCCGGTTGCTGCTGCAACAGTGCCAGCGCGGCAGATTCATTGCCGTTGGCGCGCAGCTCACTGGCGCGGGCGTAGACTTTATCCTGCGTTAAGCGGCCCGCCAGCTCGTGCATATTGCTGTCCCAACGCGTTTCCGGCAGGCGATGCAGTGCCGCCAGTGCCGCATCATCCTGATCGCCGGACGAGAGCCACAGCGCCCAGGCATAGAGCGCGGCGGGTTCCTGCGCGTGCTGACGCACCATGGCATCCATCACCTGGGCGCCTTGTGCTTCTTCGCCACTGCTGCGTAGCGCACCGGCTAAACGATATGAGAGCCAGATATCGTTGGGGTTATCCTGCGCGGCCTGGCGATATTTCACCACCGCCTGATGCCATTGACCTTGCTGCGCCAGCGCATCCGCTTCAGCCCGCAGGCTGTCGCTGCGCAGTGAACGCAACGTCTCCGCCAGCGACCGCTGTTGCGCGGTGGGCAGGGCATTAATAAACGCCATCGCGCGAGCCGGTGACTGCTGCTGATACAGCGCTGCCAGTCGGCGCACGGCGGTGGTATTGCTGCGATCCAGGCGCAGCGCCTGTTGCCAGTACTGTTCTGCCTGCGCGTCGTTTTTGCGCGCCTGCGCGACATCACCGAGGCCAATCAATGCCCAGCTGTCACGGTTATCAATGGCCTGCGCACTGCGATACTGGTGTTCCGCACCGGCCACATCGCCTTTTTTTAGCGCGTCGTCACCGTTGTTGATCGCCAGCCAGTAGCGGTTGGTTTGCAACAGTGATTGCCACTTGCCAATCTGGGTGCTGGCCTGTCCGGCCTGAATCGCTTTCTGCAGCCAGCCGATCGCCGCTGCGCGGTTATTGGCTCGCGCCTGCGCCTGACCCATCGCGCCCATCAGTTCGGCATCATTCGGGTTGGCTTTCAGCGCGGCGCTGAGTGACGCGATGGCACCTGCGCCTCCACCAGCATCGACCAGCGCCAGCCCGCGCATGCGTTGACGATAAGCGGGATCGGCCAGCAGCTTCTGCTGTCGGGCCAGTTCTTCCTCGCCGCGCTGTTGCGCATCACCGGAAGTGAATACCTGCAGATACTGCTTCAGACTGGCAACCGTGCTGTCTGACACCGGCTGATTTTGAATCTGTTGCAGCCAGAGTTCGGAGGCGGCATCACGCCCGCCGTCACGATTGGCCAGACGACGCAGCTGCACCAGCGCCTCGCCTGGCTGATTGTTATCAAACGCCATGCGCGCCAGTTGCAGTTCAACCCCAATATTGCCGGGATAACGCGCTTCCAGCGCCTGCAACTGGCGATAAGCGGTGGGCTGCTGACCGGGTAAACGTGCCACCAGTCGCCAGTATTCCAGTTCAGTATTCACATCCGGGAACACGCCGTGGAACAAGGCATCCCAGGCCGTTTTCGCTTCTTCAACGCGACCCGCGGTGGCCAGCAAACGCGCCTGCTGCAGTTGCTGGCGCCCTTCAGCGCTCATCAGACGCAGGCCGGTTTCCGATTCACGCGTCGCCACGTCATTGGGCGCGACCTTCTTCAGTTCATCCAGCAGCGTCTGTGCTTTTGCCTGATCGCCCTGACGCAGTGCCATGCGAATTTGCGCTGCCAGCACCTGCGGATTATCAGGGTCGATTTTTTCCAGGCGATAAAGCGACTGCTGCACCAAATCATACTTGTTGGTGGATTCACCGGTGCGAATCTGCATCAGCAGCCAGGCCACTGGTGACACCTGAGGGCCCTCGGCAGCCATGCCGGAGCCCGCCAGGATAGTGGCAATCAGCAGACCGAGTGGCAGTTTATTCATCGTCTTCCAGCTCGGCCAGGCGGCGACGGCTCACCATGCGCATCAGGCGCCATGCCATCAGTGCAAACAGTATCACCACCACCACGGCACAAATCGCCAGCCACACCGGATGCGTTGCCAGCAGATTCCACAGGCGCTCCCACCATGGAAGATGGCCGACGAAGTAGGTATCGCCGACGCGCACGCTGGTGACGCCCGATTCTCGCACAACGGTGGCAGAACCGAACACGGCAGCGCGCTTGCCGCTATCGAGCAGGGCATTATTCAGCAGATCCCAGCCGCGCGGGCTGTCGGCCAGCAGCGCAACCACGCTGCGCTGATCGTTAAACGGCGACTGGAAGCTGACGATGGCACCCATCGGGCCGCGTGAGCGGATACCGGTCTGGCTCTCTACCGCACGATCGCTGGCGGACACCGGTACGTTCTGCGCGGTAATCGGGCGTGATGGCATGTTGATCCAGCTACGCGCCGCATCCGCCAGCAGGTTGATCTTTTTGTCATCCTGCAGATCCTGCGGAATGCCGCCGATCATGAGCAGGTCTGCGTCTTTATCTTTTGCCTGGTTCCAGTCATCGCTCATCTGCACGCGCAACGCCGGATAGCCGGTCTGGGCACCGATGGCGCCCAGTGCGTTCAGCATCGTGCTCACTTCACCGTTCACGGGCTTCGGCTGTACTAACACCAGCGTCTGCGCCAAATCGGCATAACGGCTGTAAGGGAAACCGGCGTTGGCGTATGCACCCAGTGAAGGCATTTCGATGTAGTGGCGATAGCCGGAGAAGTCGATGCTGGAGTTGTCATCGATCACCACATGGTGGCCCACCGCGGTGACGGTTTCGCAACGGCCGTCGGCGGTGCCACCAATAAAGGTGTTGGCGTAATCAAAGCTGAAGCGCAGTTGGTTGACCACGCCGAGGCGCAGCGCCGGGATGGTCAACTGGCGGTTGCTGTCCTGCAGGCCTTGCATCAGCGGAATGCGCATGATCTGCTGGCCTGCCGTGTCTTTCGGCGTCAGCGGGTAATCCTGCATGAATTGATTGTTCAGATGCACCGCCAGGCGCGAGCCATCTTGCTGGATCGGCGAGGTGTAGCGGTAAATCAGATCCATGTCGATGCCGCGTGCGCGGACCAGGAACAGGTCCGGCGGCAGGTTCAGCGTCAGACTGATCGGGTTCGGTTGCAAACCATCGGCCTGCAGCTGGTTCTGATACTGCGTCAGCTCGGCAAACGTGGTGCGGCGATCGGTGCGCACCCAGTTTGGCGCATCATAGGCCTGACGCGGTGCCAGCATTTTCACACTGTCGATGGTTGAGGTATCCCCGCGCAGCAGCAGTTCGCCTTGCGCAATACCTTCGACGGCGGTCAGCAAATCGTTGTCATCGCGGCCGAGAATCAGCAGCATTTTTTCGTAGGGATTGTCCGGCTGGCTCACCATTTCCACCGTGGGTTTCTCCACCGGTGGCAGATCTTTCAGGAAGTCCGGGCGATGATCGTTGGTGGCAAACACCACCGCATGCTGTTCTTTTGGTAACTGGTTATACAGGACCGGGAAGGATTGACCACGCCACTGTGCTTTGCTGCCGAACCACGAAGCCAGAATCCCTGCGGCACGCTGCTGCAGCAGGTTAGGCTGATTGCTGAACACCATCGGCAATTGCAGTGGGCGGCTGTCGCGGGCATCAAAGAACGGTTCCGGGAAGTGCGACAGGTCGTTCTTCAACGGCAGTTTTTGCAGCGTCAGGTCGAGTTTGCTCTCTTTACCGATATCCATCCAGATGGTGCTGTTGGCCGGGTTTTCACACACGTTGGCGTAGTGGCCCACCAGTTCAAGGCGCACGCGGTTAAAATCGCCAATAAAACGCGGATCGATCGGCAACTGAGTTTGATTCTCTTTGCCCAACTGATCGGCGGTCACGGTGACCAGTCCCACCAGCTCATCGTTGAGATAGACCTTGAGCTGCGACAGCGTCGGAATCAGCGCCGGTGAAGGGCGATAGCTGAGCGTCAGCATGGCGCGTGTCACCACTTCATCACTGCGCACGCCGAACTCAATCTGGCTGGTGGGCTCGGTGCCGCGCAGCGTCATGCTGCCCGGCGGCGGCGCGACCTGATTAAACAGCAGTTGGCTGTCGCGCAGCGGGGCATTGGCATCCAGCGGCTGGCTGACGACCGGCAGCGGTATCTGTGCACTGGCGCGCGGTGCTTCAGGGGCAGAAGGCTGCGGTGCGGCCTGTGCCAGCGTTGCAGTGCCCAGCAGCAGGGCAGTAAACCAGCTCAGTTTTCTCGTCATGGTCATATCATCAACTTATGAAAAATCGGTTTTGATTGCCGCAGGTGCGCGGCTAATGCCCTGCGGCAGCAGTGTTGCCAGCCAGCTCACCAGGGAAGTCAGTGCACGGAAAAGACGGCGCAGCGGAGCAGGGCCATACTCCGCCAGACGCAGGTAACCTTTGAAACCCAGCACCATAATATCGGCCAGACTTTGCACCGGTTTATCTTCAGGGAAGCCGTCTTGCCACAGTGCCCAGGTATCGGCGCGGGCGAAGGTGCACTGAATAAATTCAATATGCTGTTGGGTAGTGAGCTGATGCAGGCGAATACCGGCGCGTCGGCCAAATACGCGTTGTACCTGGCACGGGAAGCTGAATTCCTGCTGGCCACGGCGCAGCAGCAGCCACACGGGCTCATCCTCTTTTAGCGCATCCGCTTCACGCAGTTCGACGCCGACACCGCCATCGGAATAGTCGCGCAGGGTGCACGGCACCATATGGCCATCCTCACGCGCAATGGCGGCGGGCATGGCGATCTCCACACGGTGCGCTTCACGAATCTGGCGCGCTTCCACCGAAACCGCCACGGCACCGCCGAGAATAATCATGTTGTACACCACCCACACCAGGCTGACCCAGATGGTGAGCATCTCGTTGGCCGGGCCATACGCCATGCGCCAGAACGCCATGCCGATACCCGCGATATTCAACAGCACCAGCATCATATACGGCTTGGTGATCACCCAATCGAGATGGCGCTCTTCGACCAGGCCACCTTTGGCTGTGACGTTGAACTTGCCTTTGTGCGGGTTAAACAGCGCAACGGTGGTGGGGCGCGCGATATACCACGCCAGCACGGTTTCATACACTTCACTCCAGAACGAGTGACGCCAGCGTCCCTGAATGCGCGAGTTAGTCAGGCTGGTGTGCAGCATGTGCGGTAGCACATAGATGGCGATCGCCAGCGCCGGCGCGTAGATGATGTAGGCGTGGCATAGCAGAAACGCCAGCGGTGCCAGCAGGAAGATCAGACGTGGAATCCCGGCGAGGAAGTGCAGCATAGCGTTGGCGTAGCACAGGCGTTGCACCAGCTTTAAGCCTTTACCCATCAACGGGTTATCGAGACGGAAAATCTGCACCATGCCGCGCGCCCAGCGAATACGCTGGCCGATGTGTGCGGACAAACTCTCGGTGGCGAGGCCCGCTGCCTGTGGAATACGGATATAGGCGGAAGTGTAACCCTGACGATGCAGACGCAGCGAGGTGTGCGCATCTTCGGTTACGGTTTCCACCGCTATGCCGCCAATCTCATCCAGCGCGGCGCGGCGCAATACGGCGCAAGAGCCGCAGAAGAACGCCGCATCCCAGGTATCGTTACCGTCCTGCACCAGGCCGTAGAACAGCGAGCCTTCATTGGGTGTCTGGCGGAAGCGACCGAGGTTACGCTCGAACGGATCGGGCGAGAAGAAGTGGTGCGGCGTTTGTAGCATCGCAAGGCGGTGATCCTTCAGGAACCAGCCCATGGTCATCTGCAGGAATGAGCGCGTCGGTACGTGGTCACAGTCAAAAATCGCCACGTAATCGCTGCGGCAGGCCACTATCAATGCGTGATTGATGTTGCCGGCTTTGGCATGTTCGTGGGTAGGGCGCACCACGTAATTGATGCCCACGCTGGCGGCAAATTCGCGAAACTCCTCGCGGCTGCCGTCATCCAGAAGGTAGATGTTGAGCTTGTCCTGCGGCCAGTCGATGCCCATCGCGGCATAAATGGTTGGTTTCACCACGCTCAGCGGTTCGTTGTAGGTGGGCACCAGGATATCGACGCTGGGCCAGGAAGTGATCTCGGGTGGCATGGAGACCGGCTGGCGATTGAGTGGCCACAGCGTCTGGAAATAGCCCAGTACCAGCACCGTCCATGAGTAGGTTTCAGCGCCAATCAGCAGCAGACCGAATGTCAGACTCAGCGGATCGTCCCAGTTCAGGGTTTCAGTGTAGCGCCACCACAAATAACGACAGGAAATGGTGAGTGACAGCACAATCAGCATGATAGTAGAGAGGCGGCCCGGCACGCGGCGCACCATCATCGCCAGGCCCCACAGCAGCAGTACAAAGACAAATTGCGTGGTGATGCCAAATGGCTGTGAAATACACAACAGCGCCAGCAGGCTGGCGACAATCGCCGCGACCATAAACAGCAGCTGGCGTACACGCGGTGGTAGTTTCTGCAACTGCTGTTCGGTACGCAGATGAATGCCCGTTTTCGCTAGGTGCGCGGGAAGCGCTCCCAGCCACTGATAAAACTGCTGACGCCAGCGGAACAGGGGGCCAAACGCGTTAAACCGTTTACGCTCGCTGCGTGCGCTGTTGTCGAGCGGTAACACCAGCATCAGCCACAGGCTCTGCATGGCGTAACGCACAACGTCTAACGGGCGTGGACGTAGCGGCGAGATTTGCGGATAGTATCGCTGACGCTGTTGCAGCACGCGCTGCCAGCCGGGCATTTCCAGCCGCAGCAGCGACCAGGCGAGCACGCACCATAGCAGATGCAACATCACGGTTAAGTGGCCCGCGCCGTGCTGGCGCGCCACGCGGGCACGGCTTTGCAGCGCCTGCCAGGCCTGAGGTACCAGCAGCCAGCGCAACGGATTCACGCCGCACCGCCCGCAACGTTCAGCAATAGCCAGTTCGCCAGCGTATTGATTTCTTCGCTCGCCAGCGCATGAGGACGATATTCGCCCACCGGTTGTTTCATCATCAAGGCTTCTGCCAGTGCTTCATCGCGGTGAATCACCTGCGGAATCAGATTCTTTAGCGTGCGCAGCCACAGTTGATGCAGATCCTGTTGCAGCTGACTGTTGGCGTTGAATTGATTGATCAGAAACAGCGTGTGCGGCAAAAAACGCGGATGGTGCAACCGCAACTGGCAGTTAGCATCCAGCGATAGCACCTGCAGCAGGCGATCGGCGTGGAGGGCGAAGGATCGTTGCCACGGCAGCAGATCCGCTGGAAGGTCGAGGATCACCCAGCGATACTGTGATTTCAGGGCCGGCAACGCCTTCAGCAACGGCGTGGCGAACGAGGTGTCGGCGTTTTGCAGACTTGAGCACTGCTGAGAGGTTAATGCGCCAAACGGCAGGAAATCGAGACCGGTTTGATAGCGCTGCGCGCACTGCTGCCACGGCTGCTGTTCCAGCAGTGCGGGAACCCAGCCCTGGGTGTGATTGAGCGGCAAGTTAAAATGGGCAGCCAGTTGATTCGAATCAGAAAAGTCGATGACCAGCACCGACTCCTGTAAAGCATTGAGCGCCCAGCCAAGTGCCGCACTGAGTGATGTTGCGCCACAACCGCCGCGCAAACCTTGTAAGGCAATGACCGGCATTAGCGTTCAGGCTCCTGGTCGGCGGATAATTCACGCAGCAGCGGCCAGCGCGTCAGCAGACTATTCAGTCGCTCTTCGCGGGCAATATCAATGTAACGAAATGCCTTAAGGGAAAAGGCTTCGCTCAGGGTATTAATGTCATCCTGATCTTCAGTGGTAGACGCGATCAGCGAAAAGGCATTCTCTGTTTTCATTACTTTTTGCCACCAAAAAACAGCAATGGATGAATTGTGGTTCTATTTTTTGTAAAGTTTAAACCCGGAAAAATGCGCAGACTATGTAAAAATCGATATCATTTGAGATAGCGCAGGTTTTAATTATTTCAGCAGTTCCAATCGTTGCCGTCTATATTAAACTAGCCTGGATTGTTCTGATCGCGAAACAAATATGAAAAATCGCTATGCGCTTGGCCTACAACAGGTTCAGCAGGAATTAGTTAACCTGCAAAATCCGGGGTTTTATTGGATTACCAGTCAGCGTCAGGAAGACGCGCGGGTACTGCTGCGTCAGGTGGTGAGCCATCAACAGGCGGCAACCCTGGTCAGTTCAGATGAGAAGCCTCAGTCTTTACTTACGCCGGACCCACTGACGGGCCCAGCGCGCATTCCCTTATTTTCGCTGCCGGCCAATAAAACCGGCCTGCAGCATCTGGAGAATGATTTCGCGCGTGTACTGAATAGCCGCAGTGGTTTAGTGCTGTTTTACAGCAATGCAGCGCTGTGGAGTAAATTATCCGAGGATGAACTCACGCTCTGGGTGAAACGCATGCGACGATTGTTAATCAAAAAACAAATCACGCTGCTACTGATCACTTCGGGGGCGTCAATTATTCATCTGCGTAATCATCTACAGCGTTATTTTCGCCAACTTGATGGTGTCGCACATTTAGAATTTCAACAGGATAGCTGGCAATATCGAATTAACTGGTGGTATTCCGCAGACAAATTACTGGCTGACCGTGCAATTCGATTGAGTTGTAATGAGAATCAATTCATTGCCATTAATGAAGTGGAACAAACTACGCCGCTTAGCCTCAATGATGAAAATCAGTTTCTGGCACAGGAAGGGGTGCTGGAAGGTGCGCCGCCGCTCTCCAGCCAGTGGCAACTGTTTAGCGACAATGAGAGCGTATTCTCGCGTGCCCAGCAGGCCAACGCTGCCACGGTCATTTTTAGCCTGGCCCATAACCAGGATATCAATGCCCTGGCAAAAATGGTCCATAGCTTGCGCCGCTCACGCGGTAACGCATTAAAGATTGTAGTGCGCGAAATCAGTACCAGTCTTAGGTATAGCGATGAGCGGTTATTGCTGGCGTGTGGTGTCAATGCCATCGTGCCCGGTGCACAAACGCTGTCACGCTTTCTCACCACGCTGGAAGGGATTCAGGGCCAGCAGTTTACGCGTCATGTTCCGGCCAACTTGCCCGCGCTGATGCAGGCATTACAGCCGCTGCAGCAAAAAGGGTATTTGCAGCTGGAGCCGTTCTGCGCGGCGGTACAGCAGCTGATGAGCAATACGCTGCTGCCGGAAAACGACAAGGGGCTGATGGTGGCATTGCGCCCGGTGCCGCAGCTGAAACCTGAGCAGATTCTGACGCTGTGTAAACCGCGTCGTTTTGGTGATTTGGTGACGCTGATTAACGATCGCATCTATCTGTTTCTATCATCCTGCCGCTTCAACGATTTGGATATCGCGTTGAAATCGATTTTCTCACTGCCGCACGATGAGTTGTTCAGTAATCGCGTGGTGTGGTTCGAGGACAACCAGATTTTGTCGGAAGTGCATAAGATTCGCCAGCTGACGCCGGTGGCGCAGCGTGAAGTGCCGATGGCACCGATTGAGGCCCCGCGGGCAAACAAGGTGTCCGCTTCTGACCTGCGTGGGGCGCAAACCCCGCAGCCTATTATTCTCAATCTCGATGGAGATCGCCGCTGATGACACTGATGGATTGGGTGCAGGTGGCGATCCTGCTGTTATTAATTTTACTGTTCCTGAAATCGTTGTTTGTGCGCTGGTTACCGCGCAGTAGCACCAGCCTGCTGATGCGTCTGCTGCCACCGCGTGCGCTGAAGTCGGAAGGGCAGTGGCAACGCAAATCTGCTAAAACGGATACCAAACCGTAATGAGTAATAACAAACCTTCGACGCTGCACGCTTCGTGGTGGCGCGGTCTCGGCGGCTGGAATTTCTACTTCCTGATCAAATTTGGTCTGTTGTGGTACGGCTACCTTAATTTTCATGCGCTGAGCAATCTGGTGTTCCTGGCGTGGCTGCTGTTCCCGCTGCCGTCACGTCGTTGGCATCGTGTGCGTCACTGGGTATCCTTGCCGATTGGCTTTGCGCTGTTCTGGCATGACACCTGGCTGCCGGGGCTGGAATCGATCATGAGCCAGGGCAGTCAGGTCGCGGGCTTCTCCTCAGCTTATCTGCTCGATCTGCTGGAGCGCTTTATCAACTGGCAAATGATTGGCGCAGGCTTTGTGCTGCTGGTGATCTATATGTTCGTGGCGCAGTGGATCCGCGTCACGGTGCTGGTTTCTCTGATGCTGATCTGGCTTAACGTGCTGACCATTGCCGGACCGGCGATGAATCTGCTGCCAACCAAAGCGGCGACACCGGAAGTGGCATTGAATAACCCTCCAGCCGCGACCAAAGCACCGGAGGGACTGGACCAGTCTGCACCACCGACCAGTGCCAATCTGACCTCCTGGCTCAATCGTTTCTACGACAGTGAGCGCCAGCGCGCCACCCATTTTCCGGATGCGCTGCCCGCGGATTCTCAGCCGTTTGATATTTTAGTGATCAACATCTGTTCGCTGTCATGGTCGGACATGGATGTGGCCCAGTTACGCGACCATCCATTGTGGAAGCATTTTGATATCCTGCTGGACAACTACAACTCTGCCACCGGCTACAGCGGTCCGGCAGGGATTCGTTTGCTGCGCGCCAGCTGCGGCCAGACTTCACACTCCAATCTGTATAAGGCCACCGACCAGCGCTGCTACCTGTTTGATAACCTGGCGAAGCTGGGCTTTAAGCAGGAACTGATGATGGATCATACCGGCGTGTTTGGTAACTATCTCAAAGAGCTGCGTGAAGAGGGCAATTTGCAGGCACCGCTGATGTCACAAGCGGGAATTGCGCCAGAATTGACCTCCTTTGATGGTTCGCCAGTGTTCAATGACGGGCAATTGATGCAGCGCTGGCTCGACGATCGGACTAAAAGCAGCGATGCGCGCAGTGCCACCTTCTACAACCTGATTCCGTTGCATGACGGCACGCGCGAGTTGGGCAGCACGCGCACCGCTGACTGGCAGCCGCGCGCTAAAATGCTGTTTGATCAGCTGGATACATTCCTGACCAATCTGGAGAAATCAGGACGCCGCGTGATGGTGCTGGTGGTACCGGAGCACGGTGCTGCGCTGCAGGGCGATAAAATGCAGATGTCCGGTCTGCGTGATATTCCCAGCCCGAGCATTACGCATGTGCCGGTGGGCATTAAGTTTGTCGGGATGAAAGCGCCACACCAGGGACAGCCGTTGAGCATTGATACACCAACCAGTCTGCTGGCGATTTCCGAGATCATTTCCCGCGTGGTGGATGGTCAGGTGTTTAACGCGCCGAACGTCAATATGTCGGTGTTAGCGGATAATTTGCCGCAATCACCGGTGGTGTCCGAGAATGATAATGCGGTGGTGATGATGTATCAGGGCAAACCCTGGATTCGCCTGAACGGCGGCGATTGGGTGCCCTATCCGCAATAATCTCTCAATGGCGGTGCAGCAGGTTGCACCGCCAAATTCGGTGCACAATTCCTAATCACCGATTTATCTCGTGTTTCCCGCCTCTTTTCGACTTTATCCCGGCGCAAATCAAGGCTGACCTGCGATATACTCGCTGCGCATTTCATCTATACCCGTCATTCTTCAAGTTGCAGGTGCGTTGGCTGTGCTCATTTACCCCAGTCACTTACCTGAGTAAGCTCCTGGGGATTCATTCCCTTGCCGCCTGCCTGCACCTTGAATAATTTAGGGTATTCATAGTCGATTTAAGTGGTCGGGAGAGGGTTTTGTTGCGCGTCAGTCGCTCGTTAACGATAAAACAGATGGCAACGGTGTCCGCCGTGGCGATGGTGACCATCAGCATCTTTATCGTCATCCAGTTATTCCACTTTGTGCAGCAGCGCAGAATCGATTACGCCCAGCAGATGGAAAATATCGCCCATACGGTGCGCCAGCCGTTGTCGGAGGCGGTGCTGAAAGGGGATATTCCGCAAGCCGAACGCATCCTGAATACGCTGAAACCGGCGGGCATTCTGTCGCGCGCCGATGTGGTATTGCCGAATGCGTTTCAGGCGCTGCACGCCGATTTTGTGCCGGAAAAACCGGTACCGCGCTTCGTGGCACGTCTGTTTGAACTGCCGGTGCAAATCACGCTGCCGCTTTATTCGGTAGAGCGTACTGGGCTGCCGAAGCCTATCGCCTATCTGGTGCTGCAGGCCGACTCTTCTCGGGTATACCAGTTCCTGCTCAGCACGCTCTCGACCATGATCACCACCTATTTGCTGCTGGCGCTGATACTTTCGGTGTCGATTAGCTGGTGTATCAATCGCCTGATCGTCCATCCTTTGAGAAGTTTGTCGCGTGATTTGCAGGAGTTGCCACCGCAGGCCATTCTCACGCACAAGCTCGACCTGCCGCATAATCATCGCGACGATGAAATCGGCATGCTGATCCGCAGCTACAACCGCAATCAGCAGGTGCTGGAGTCGATTCATGATGAAATGAGTCGCATGACCACCCATTTTGCTGTCACCGATCTGCCTAACCGCGCCCTGTTCCTCGCGTTGCTGGATCAGCACGCCAGCCATCGCCATAGCCGTCAGCCATGGGGATTGATGGTGATCCGTATCGAAACACTGCAGGAAGCCAACGGCGTACTGAGTGATGAGCAGCGCGATACGCTGATGCTGACGCTGGTAGAGAAAATTCGCAGCACCGTTGACGATCACACGTTACTGGCACAAACCGGGCCGAGCGATTTCGCGCTGCTGATGAAGCGCGCGCACAACCCGTTCCGCGCCATGCGTCTGGCGCGCAACCTGATGATTCGCATTAACCAGCCGGTGAACCTGCATCAACTTCAGCTGCGTCCAAACGCCAGTATTGGCCTGGCGCTGCATGATGACAGTGTCGTCAGTGCCAGCGAGCAACTCGACCGCGCGACCTCGGCAATGATGTCGGCGCGTCATCAGGGCAAAAACCAGATTCTGTTCTTTGATCCGGCGCTGACTGAGCGGGCGCAAAAACGCCTGACGCAGGAGCACGATATCCTGCAGGGGTTGCAGGATGGTCAATTTGCACTTTATCTGCAGCCGCAAATCAATATGCAAACCGGTGAGCTGGCGGGCGCGGAAGCGCTATTGCGTATGCGTATGCCGGATGGCAGCTATGGTTTGTCAGAAGAGTTTATCGCCAGCGCGGAAGAGATTGGGGTGATTTCCGCGATTGGGCGCTGGGTGTTTGAAGAAGCCTGCCGCATCCTTGCCGCGTGGCAGAAGCTCGGCATCAATATTCCGCTGAGCGTCAATATATCGGCAGTTCAGTTGCGTGACCCCAGCATGGTGAGCCATTTGCAAGGCTTGCTGGAGCGCCATCGTATTGCACCCGGCAATTTCGTGCTGGAAATTACCGAAACCGCGCAGATTGGCGATGCCGAGCAAGCGATTTCGCTGCTGCGTTCACTGCAGCAAACCGGCGTGGCCGTGGCGCTGGATGATTTTGGCATGGGTTACTCCAATCTCAATTACCTGCATCAGTTTAAAGCGCTGCCGGTAAACAAGCTGAAGATGGATCGCAGTTTTGTCGCGGCGCTACCGGATGATGACACCATGGTGCGTATTGTCGCGGCGATTGCGGACATCATTCATCTGGATGTTATTGCTGAAGGCGTGGAAACCGATGAGCAGCGAGACTGGCTGCTGGCACGCGGAATTACTATAGGGCAAGGCTACTTATACGCTGAAGCGCTCCCTCTTAACGTCTTCAACCAACGCTGGCTTGACAGCTCGTCACATCCTGAATAATCACATTGTTTATTGATTTTCCTCACGAAATTGCAGTCATATAGTTTGCTGAAGCGTTTCAGTTCATAGTTAGAGTTTTGTAACTTTTGTAAGGAATGTAAGGGTATATTAATCCTGTTATCGGAGTGTTATTTTCCCGCAATCGGTAAGGTTTTTCGCTTCCAGGCGGCTTGCCGCATGCGTTCTCCATAATAACGGCGGTGAATTCCGTCTATACCTGGACACCTGTTATGAAACTGTTCAAAAGCCTCTACTTCCAGGTGCTGGTTGCCATCGGCATCGGCGTCCTGTTAGGCCACTACTATCCTGAGTTAGGCGCGCAAATGAAGCCGCTTGGCGATGGTTTCGTTAAGCTGATCAAGATGATCATCGCCCCCGTGATTTTCTGTACGGTGGTGACCGGTATTGCCGGCATGGAGAGCATGAAAGCAGTTGGACGGACTGGCGCAGTTGCGCTGCTCTACTTTGAAATTGTCAGCACCATCGCACTGATTATTGGCCTGGTCGTGGTTAATGTGGTGCAGCCGGGCGCGGGGATGAACGTTGATCCCGCGACTTTGGATGCCAAAGCCGTGGCGGTTTACGCCCAACAGGCGCAAGAACAGGGTGTTGTTGCCTTCTTGCTTGATATTATCCCGGGTAGCGTGATCGGTGCCTTTGCCAGCGGTAATATCCTGCAAGTGCTGCTGTTCGCCATTCTGTTTGGTTTTGCCCTGCATCGTCTGGGTAACGCCGGTACTGTGATGTTCAACGTCATTGAGAGCTTCTCCAAAGTGATCTTCGGCGTTATCAATATGATTATGCGCCTTGCGCCGATCGGTGCCTTCGGTGCCATGGCGTTTACCATTGGTAAATACGGCGTGGGCTCACTGGTGCAACTCGGTCAGCTGATCATCTGCTTCTACATCACCTGCGTGCTGTTTGTGGTGGTGGTGTTAGGTTTGATTGCACGCTGGGCCGGCTTCAACATCTTCAAATTTGTTGCCTACATCAAAGAAGAGCTGCTGATCGTGCTGGGTACCTCTTCATCTGAATCTGCGCTGCCGCGCATGCTGGATAAGATGGAGAAGCTGGGTTGTAAGAAATCGGTGGTGGGTCTCGTTATTCCAACGGGATACTCTTTTAACCTTGATGGCACCTCGATTTACCTGACCATGGCGGCGGTATTCATTGCCCAGGCCACCAATGCGCACATGGATATCTTCCACCAGATCACGTTGTTAGTGGTGCTGCTGCTCTCCTCAAAAGGCGCAGCGGGCGTGACCGGCAGTGGCTTTATCGTGCTGGCGGCCACCTTGTCTGCAGTCGGACATTTGCCGGTAGCGGGTCTGGCGCTGATTCTGGGTATCGACCGCTTTATGTCCGAAGCGCGTGCATTGACCAACCTGGTGGGTAACGGCGTGGCGACGGTTGTCGTGGCGAAGTGGGTCGGTCAGCTGGATGAGAAGCAGATGAAAGCGACGCTTTCTTCAGCGAAAAAGGTCAATAACGCCTCACAAACCAGCGTCTGATCGTCTATTTGCGTTAATTTCCCGAGAAATGCCCGCTGTCGCTTGCCCTGACAGCGGGCATTTGCATAATAAACCCCATTGATTTTTTTCCCGATTTTTTACCTCGTTGCGCGACATCCTGACCTTCCTGTGGTCAAAGAGTCTGTTCTTCATTAAACGTGGCGGCTATGGGCCGCGCCGGTCACCAAAGATGTGACCGTACATGTCGCGATAACGAGCGTTGATCTGTTTATGTAGGGGTTCACATGCAGGGCACCAGAATTCGACTTTTGGTTGGCGGATTAATCCTTGCGGCATCCGGCTTTGGCGCGCACGCCGAGACACTCCAGCCCGATCCCGCGTGGCAGGAAGGCAAACTGGACAATGGTTTTAGCTGGCAGTTACTCACCACGCCACAACGTCCAAGCGATCGTATTGAATTACGTCTGATTGTTAACACCGGTTCACTGGTGGAGAGTGCTCAGCAAACCGGTTTCAGCCATCTGATACCGCGTCTGGCAATGGTGCACAACACCGCGCTGGATACCAATCAACAGCGTTCACTGTGGCAGCAAGCCATGGATCCGCAACGCCCGTTGCCGCCAGCGATCTCATCGTACGATTACACCCAATATAACCTGAGCTTGCCCATCAACCGCCCGGAGCTGCTGAAAGAAGCGCTGAACTGGCTGGCGGCGACCGCAGGGAAAATGACCATCAATGAGCAGGTGGTATCAACCGCGCTGACCGCGACCGATCCGATTGCCACCTGGCCGCCAAATACCCAGGATGTCTGGTGGCGCTATCGCCTGAAGGGTTCAGCGATGCTGGCGCACGATCCGGGCGAGCAGCCGCGTGCGCCGGTGGATATTGCACAGCTCAACAGCTTCTATCAGCAGTGGTACACGCCGGATGGCATGACCCTGTATGTGGTGGGCAACGTTGACAGCCGCAGCATGGCAGAACAAATCAACAAAACCTTCTCCGCACTGAAGGGGAAACGGGTTGCGCCCGCAGCGCTGCCTACGCTCTCTCCTTTGCCACATCAGCCTGTCAACCTGGTGAATGGCGGGATGAGTCAGGATCGCCTGTCTCTGGTGTGGGATACGCCGTGGCAACCGATTCGTGACTCACAGAACTTACAGCACTATTGGCAGAGCGATTTGGCGCGTGAAGCGCTGTTCTGGCATGTGCAACGCGCGCTGGCGGACAGCAAAGCACAGAGCGTGCAGGTGGGCTTTGATTGCCGCGTGCTTTACCAGCGTGCGCAGTGTTCCATCAACATGGACAGCCCGAACGCATCGCTGGCGCAGAACATGAACCAGGTGGCGAAAGAACTGGCGGCAGTACGTGATAAAGGGTTACCGCAGGATGAGTTTGATGCGCTGATGGCGCAGAAGCTGCTGGAACTGAATAAGCTGTTCGCCACCTATGCGCGCACAGATACCGATATCTTGATGGGGCAGCGTCTGCGCTCGCAGCAAAATGCGGTGGTGGATATCGCGCCGGAGCAGTATCAAAAGCTGCGTCAGGCGTTTCTCAGTGGGTTGACGCGTGACCAGCTGAATCAGGAATTGCGCCAGCAGCTGACGCAGGAACTGACGATGGTGCTGATTCAACCCCAAGGTGAAGCTGAGACCAACGTGAAGATGCTGCAGGACGACTGGGATAAAGTGATGAAGGTACCGGATGCGCCTGCGGCACCGGCGGCTTCTGATGAAGCTAAACCGGAAAGTAACGGCAGCGCGAGCGCGACCGACCCGGCTCAACCCTCGTCATGACGCAGGATTTATCATTCATGGCCGAGTCATAAAGTCTTATGATTCATGGCATATGAGATCGCCAAAAAAATTTGAGTAGCAGCACAAAAGTGCCTTGAGGCGCTTTTGAACATCACATCCATGCAGCCACGTCGCTGCGTTTCAGGGCATGAATTATCCCTGAAATAATTTGAGCCGCATTAAGGCGGCAAGTATGTTCATCGCCAGTCACTGACTTAAGCCGGTGACTGGGGTGACTGCGTGCAGCCAGCGCCGCTGCGGTTCAAATTATGAAGGGGATTATGTCTTAGCGCGTAGCCATTCGGTGACCAGCATCGGCCAACTGGCGAGGGGCAGATCCGCGACGCCGCGAATGCCAAATCCATGGCCGCCTTTCTGATAAAAGTGAATTTCCACCGGCACCTTGTGCTCACGCAGGGCGCTGAAAAACACCATGCTGTTGTTTACCGAAACCGCGTCATCATCGCTAGCGTGAATCAGCAGCGTGGGCGGTGTCTGCGCATGTACGCGCGTTTCCATGGAATACGCATCAATCAACCTCTGATCCGGCCATGCGCCGAGCAGGCGAGTGCGCGAGCTTTCGTGTGCCAGACCGTCGCGCATGCTGATCACCGGGTAGAGTAGCACCATGGCATCTGGACGTGGCGAGAAGCTGTCGGCCTGATCCTGCACTGGATAAATTTTCTCACCAAAGCGCGTCCCCAGGCTGGCAGCCACGTGCCCACCCGCTGAGAAGCCCATCATCACAATGTATTTGCCGTTCATGCCGCGCTGCGCACGATCGCGCAACACGCGCACCGCACGTTGTGCATCGGCCAGTGGGGCATCGGGACCTTCGTGATGGCCATCGTAAGGCAGGCGATAAGTCATCACTGCCAGCGTATACCCCATCGATGTGAAGAACGTGGCGAGGGCACTGCCTTCACGGTCAATCAGCACTCGCTGATAGCCGCCGCCGGGCGCCACCAGCAGCGTAATGCCGTTGGAGGTTTCCGGGTGCCAGATTGCCATTTCAGGGCAACGCACGCCGGTCGCGGCGCGGTCATAAGGTTCGTACTCTTTGGCGAGATCGACAATTTGCGGTTGAGCGCGCGAATCACTCGCGCCTGGCGCATCACCGTGTGGCCAGATATTAATGATTTCTGTGTGCATAAATCAGTCCTGAGCGAGTCGTGTTGTCATTATTTTGTTCGCGGCCGGATTAACAGCGTCCTGCTGTTGTTGATTAAAACATGGTCTGTTTTCGCGCTGGCGTCCAGCCGAAAACCCACCATTTCTGCAGTTTCGGACTATGCCTGGCGGCCCGATTTCTGTCCGTAATCTATTGAATTTAAATTGATATGGTAAGGGTTGCTAAACTGGCGTAGGCGGATATGAGCCAAAGATGGATCGCTGGCGAGGTTAGTTAAAATTCACAGTGTAATCTCGGGATTTAAGGCAAATTATCCTGTGCATTGTGTAAGTCGTGATTATCAAATCAACAGCGGCAAAGTGAACGACTGGCGCCATGCATCGTGCCAACGGATATCCAGCGGCGCCACGCGTCGTGCCTGAAATAGCGCCGCTGGGAAATGTTGAGGGGAGGGTTATTGCGGCATAGCGCTTAAAGGGATAATGGCTCCGCGATGCTGGATCACCGTGCTGGCGGTGAGATGACCGCGCGCGGCCGCATCTACTGCCCTCCCTCCGGCTAAACGTACAGCCAGATAACCGGCGCTGAAAGAGTCGCCTGCGGCAGTGGTGTCGATCACCTTCTCTTTTGCCAGCTTGATGGCGGGCACTTCACGCAGCGGCTCATCGCCTATCGCCACTAAACAGGAATCGGCACCGCGTTTGATGGCAATTTCCTGCACACCGGCTTCGCGCGTGCGTGCAATCACTGCGTCCAGCGGCTGTTCACCCCACAGCAGGTGCTCATCATCCAGCGTCAGGAAGGCGATATCGGTGTGATGCAGCATCTCGGCATAAGCCTGTTGCGCGCTGGATTTGTCTGCCCACAGACGTGGACGATAATTGTTATCGAAAATGACCTTGCCACCGTTTTGGCGACAGGCGCTGAGCAGTGCCATCAGTTTCTCTCGGCTGGTGGCTGGCAGAATCGCCAGGCTTATACCGCTGAGATAGAGGTAATCGTAGTGGGCCAACTGGGCGCAAATCGCGTCAGACTCTGGGCCATCCAGCCAGAAGCGCGCAGCGGCATCATTGCGCCAATACCAGAAGGTGCGCTCGCCGTGTTCGTCGGTTTCAATGAAGTAGAGGCCCGGCATTTTATTGTCGAGGCGCTGAATGAGCTGGGTGTGAACCTGCTCCTGCTGCCAGGCAGCGATCATCTGGTCACTGAAACTGTCGGTGCCCAGCGCGGTGACATAGTCCACCCGCAACTGCTGGCTATCTGACTGGCGTGCCAGATAAACCGCCGTGTTTAGCGTGTCGCCGCCAAAACCACGTTTGATGTTCTCACCTTTTTCGGACAGCTCAATCATGCATTCGCCAATGATGGCAATGTTCTTCTGCGTCATGGTCTTCGGCCTGTAGTGAATTCTGCCCTCGAGTCTCGCGTCTGGTATGGCAGCTGTCAATGGTTTTTAAAACGATGTTTTAATTTAACTTAAGGTGCCTGCACCCTCTTTCCACGGCGATTTAACGGACAAAGCGCCGCTTGTTTTGCCGATTAAGCCTGAAACGCGCTGATACACTCAACTGCTCGTGAGGTGGCTGAGACCAATAAAGTTATCGTGTTACTCGCCGATACTTGCCGCTGAGAAACAATTTGCAGGCACCCACCACCTACCAGGAAAAAACCATGGTGATGAACAATTTAAGTCATCGGCTGCCTATTTCAATTGAACTGGAGCAACAACAGGAAACGCGTTTCTTCTGGCAGCAGTGCCAACGATTCTATACTTTCCAGCCGATTTACCAGGTCTCCGGCCGTTTACTGGCTATTGAATTACTGACTGCGGTGACACACCCCTCCGCACCAGAGAAAAGGTTGTCGCCCGAAACCTATTTTGATGCGCTGACTATCGCGCAGCGCCTTGATGTCGTCGAGGAACAGCTTGAGCTGTTATTACAGTGGTCACACTTTTTCAGTCAGCGTCAGCTGGTGGCCTCGGTGAATATTGATGGTCCGACGCTGTTAGCCATTGAGCAGCATGACGATATCCGCCAGTTGATTACGCAACTCCCCTGGGTGCGATTTGAACTCACGGAGCACCACGCATTGCCGCAGGAAGAGATGGTGGCGAAGATGCCTGAACTGGGCCCGCTGTGGCTTGATGACTTTGGATCAGGCATGGCAAACTTCTCTGCGCTGACTGAGCTGCGCTATGACTACATTAAACTGTCGCGCGAACTGTTCATGCTGCTGCGCTCTACCGATGAAGGCCGCTCGCTGTTCTCCATGCTACTGGCGTTGATCAATCGCTATTGCAACGGCGTTATTGTTGAAGGCGTGGAGACCGAAGAGGAGTGGCAGCAGGTACGCAATTCACCTGCAATGGCGGCACAAGGCTATTTCTTCTCGCGGCCTGTTCCCTTCAGCACGCTGGAATCCCTGGCGCTCGAGCTTCCCTGATCCCGATCCGCAACGTCTCGACTACAGTTATGTGAGACGTTGAGGGCAAGGAGGAAGCAGAATGTCACGTACGGGAAAAGTCCTGAGTTGGGTTTTCGGGATTTTATTGTTGTTGGTTGTGGTGGTGGTGGTGATTATAGCCACGTTTGACTGGAACCGCCTTAAGCCAACCATCAACCAAAAAGTCTCCACTGAGTTAAACCGGCCTTTCGCCATTCGGGGCGATCTGGGTGTTGCCTGGGTGCGCAATCGCGAAGAACCCGGTTGGCGCAGTTGGGTGCCGTGGCCGCAGGTGCATGCCGATGACATTATGCTGGGCAATCCGCCGAATATTCCCGATGTCACCATGGTGCATTTGCAGCGCGTTGAAGCTACGCTTGCGCCGCTGGCGCTCCTGCATAAACAGGTTTATTTGCCGTGGATTAAAATGCAGCTGCCCGATGCGCGGCTGGTGCAGACGGCGGATAAAAAGAATAACTGGACCTTCAACTTAGCCAGCAGCGAGAACAGCGATGCTAATGCGCCGCCTTCTGCCTGGTCTTTCCGCCTCGATAATATCCTGTTCGATAAAGGCCAGATTCGTTATCGCGATGCCATCAATAAAGCCGATGTGACCGTCACCCTAAATCCACTGGGCAAACCGGTGCCTTACGCGCAGGTAGCGGGCGGTAACGACCAGCAGAAAGGCGCGGGCGATTTTGTCTTTGGCTGGCAGGCGGAGGGGACATACAACAATCAGAAACTGACTGGCGACGGCAAGATCGGCGGCATGCTCTCGTTGCGCAGCAAAACCACACCGTTCCCACTGCAAGTTGATTTGCGCAACGGCACCACGCGCGTGCGCGTTGACGGGACGTTGCAGGATCCTTTAAATCTCGGCGGGCTGGATGTGCGTCTGCGCTTTGCTGGCGATACGCTGGCGAATCTGTACGGTTTAACCGGCGTGCTGCTGCCTGATACGCCGCCGTACGAAACTGACGGCCATTTGATCGCGCGCTTCAATGAAGAGAAAGGGCCGCTGTTCCGTTACGAAAATTTCAATGGGCATATTGGCGATAGCGATATTCACGGCTCGCTGGCTTATCACCAGGTGAAACCGCGCCCAACGTTGACCGGAGAATTAACCTCGAACCAGTTGCGCATGGCGGATTTAGGCCCGCTGATTGGCGTGAATTCGGGCAAGGGCAGTGAGAAAACCCAGCAGGCTAAAGCCCAGCGTGGTGACGCTTCGACGCAACCGGCCGATCGCGTGCTGCCACATGACAAGTTTGATACCAAAAGCTGGGATGTGATGGATGCGGATGTGAAATTCAGCGGAAAACGCATCGAACACAGCAGCAAGCTGCCGCTTAGCGACCTTTATACCCATCTGCAGTTGAAAAACGGTGACCTGCTGCTCGATCCGCTGCGCTTCGGCATGGCGGGCGGGAGTATCAACTCCACCATTCATCTGGAAGGGGATAAAAGCCCGATGCGCGGTCGCGCGGATTTGCATGCGCGTAAGCTGCAACTGCGTCAGCTGTTCCCGAATGTCACGGCGATGCAGCGTAGCCTGGGTCAGTTAAACGGCGATGCCAGCCTGAGCGGTACCGGCAACTCGGTGGCGGATATTCTGGGGACCAGCAACGGCGAGCTGAAACTGCTGATGAATGACGGATTGATCAGCCGTAGTCTGATGGAAATTGCCGGCCTGAATGTCGGTAACTATGTGGTCGGCAAACTGTTTGGCGATGATGAGGTGCGCATCAACTGTGCCGCCACCGATCTCAATATCCGTCAGGGTCTCGCCACGCCGAAAGTGTTTGTGCTGGATACGGAGAATGCGGTGATTAATGTCACCGGCAACGTTAACTTTGCCAATGAAAGGCTGGACTTATCCATTAATCCAGAGAGCAAAGGCATTCGTATCATCACCTTGCGATCGCCACTGTATGTGCGTGGCACCTTCAAAAATCCGGATGCGGGAGTGAAAGCCGGGCCGCTGATCGCACGTGGCGCTGCTGCGGTGGCGCTGGGCGCAGTGGTGGCGCCGGCCGCCGCACTGCTGGCACTGATTTCACCCAGTGATACAGATGCCAACCAGTGCAGCAACGTGTTGCAGCAGATGAAAAGTAAAAAGTGATCAGTTGCGCCACAGCACTTTGATGATGTGATAACCAAAGGCGGTTTTCACCGGCCCGTAAGGTTGCAATAGCGGGCAGGAGAACACCGCCTTATCAAAGGCGGGCACCATCTGGCCTTTACGGAATTCACCCAGATCGCCGCCGTTACGTCCCGATGGACAGGTGGAGTGTTTTTTTGCCAGCTGCTGGAAGTTTGCGCCCTTTTCCAGCTGGGCCAGCAGGGATTTGGCCTGCGCTTCATCCTTGACGAGGATGTGCAAAGCTGCCGCGGTTTTCGCCATGTTGGTGTCTCTGTATGTATGTATAATGTTCGGCGCATTATATCCCCGTCCTACTTCAAATTGCAGGTGCGTTGGCTGCGTATGCTTGATACGGTGACTGATTGAGTCAGTTTCCGGGAGTCGCTCACCTGTCCATATTCCTGCCATGCGAAATCGTCAGGGGATCTCCTTTTCATTAGTTGAGTGATATTCCGTTATGCGTTTAAACCCCGGCCAACAACGTGCTGTCGAATTTGTCACCGGTCCCTGCCTGGTGCTGGCCGGTGCAGGCTCGGGTAAGACCCGCGTCATCACCAATAAAATCGCCCACCTGATCCGCGAGTGTGGCTATCAGGCGCGCCATATCGCGGCCGTCACCTTCACCAATAAAGCCTCGCGTGAGATGAAGGAGCGTGTCGCGCAAACCCTCGGGCGCAAAGAGGCGCGCGGCCTGATGATCTCCACCTTCCATACGTTGGGACTCGAGATCATCAAACGTGAATACAAAGCGTTGGGCATGAAAGCGAGCTTCTCGCTATTCGACGATCAAGATCAGCTGGCGCTGTTGAAAGACCTTACTAAACAGTGGCTGGAGGAAGACAAAACGCTGTTGCAGCAGCTGATCTCCACCATTTCCAACTGGAAGAATGATCTGGTCGATCCGCAGGGTGCGGCTGGCCTGGCCAAATCCCAGCGCGACCAGATTTTTGCCCACTGCTATCAGCTGTACGACCAGCATCTGAAATCCTGCAACGTACTGGATTTCGACGATTTGATTGCGCTGCCGACGCTGTTGCTGCAACGCAATCAGGAAGTGCGCGAGCGCTGGCAGCAGCGTATTCGCTATTTATTAGTTGATGAGTATCAGGATACCAACACCAGCCAGTATGAGCTGGTGAAACTGCTGGTGGGCGCGCGGGCGCGTTTCACCGTGGTCGGTGATGATGACCAGTCAATTTACTCCTGGCGTGGCGCACGACCGCAAAACCTGGTGTTGCTGAAAGAGGACTTTCCGACGCTGGAAGTGGTGAAACTGGAGCAGAACTATCGCTCAACCCAGCGCATTTTGAAGTCAGCTAACATCCTGATTGCCAATAATCCGCATGTGTTTGAGAAGCGCCTGTTCTCCGAGCTGGGTGAGGGCAGCGAGCTGAAGGTGCTGAGTGCCAACAATGAAGATCATGAGGCCGAAAGGGTCGCCGGTGAGTTGATTGCTCATCACTTCGTTAATAAAACCGCCTATAAAGATTATGCAATTCTCTATCGCGGCAACCATCAGTCACGTGTCTTTGAAAAGCAGCTGATGCAGAACCGTATTCCTTATCGCATCTCTGGTGGCACCTCGTTTTTCTCGCGCCCGGAAATCAAAGATTTGCTGGCCTATCTGCGCGTACTGACCAATCAGGAAGACGACAGTGCTTTCCTGCGTATCGTTAACACGCCGCGCCGTGAGATTGGGCCTGCCACGCTGCAGAAGCTGGGTGAATGGGCCAACTTACGCAATAAAAGTCTGTTCAATGCCAGCTTCGATATGGGGCTGGAACAGACGCTGAGCGGGCGCGGACTGGAGCATCTGCAGCGTTTTACTCAATGGCTGAATGAGATTATCCAGCTGACGGAACGCGAACCGGTGAATGCGGTACGCGATCTGATTCGCGGTGTCGATTATGAAAGCTGGTTGTTTGAGACCTCGCCAAGCCCCAAAGCCGCCGAAATGCGCATGAAAAACGTCAACACGCTGTTCCAGTGGATGACCGAGATGCTGGAAGGTGACGAACTCAATGAGCCGATGACGTTGGCGCAGGTGGTGACGCGCTTTACGCTGCGCGACATGATGGAACGCGGCGAGAGCGATGAGGAGAGCGATCAGGTGCAATTGATGACCTTGCACGCCTCCAAAGGGTTGGAGTTCCCGTATGTTTATCTGGTCGGTATGGAAGAGGGGTTGTTACCGCATCAGAGCAGCATTGATGAGAACAACATCGAAGAGGAACGCCGTCTGGCCTATGTGGGCATTACCCGCGCGCAAAAAGAGCTGACCTTTACCCTGTGCCGTGAACGTCGTCAGTATGGCGAACTGGTGCGTCCGGAACCGAGCCGCTTCCTGATGGAGTTGCCGCAGGATGATGTGGTGTGGGAGCGCGAGAAAAAGGTGATCAGCGCCGAGGAGCGGGTGAAAACCGGGCAGACGCGCGTCGCGGGCTTACGTGCGATGCTGGAGAATGCGAAGAAGGGGTAAATCCCCCGCCGTTCGTTCAGGCCAGGCCTGTAGCGATAACCGTTGCGAGCGTAGCGGAGGCAAGACGAAAAGTTCCCGGCAAAGCGGAGTTCACATGCCGTCAATGAGCATTTGACGGGAGCTTTTCAACGCAGCATCAGCAAGCGCAGCAGGTTTGATTAAGAGATAGTCAGCAACCAGTGCACATAAGACTGGTAATGACTCTCTTGTTCCAGCAACTCGGCACGCAGCGGATGCGCATCCAGCCAGCCAGCAGGGAGTGTCAGGTGCAGCGCATCATCATCCGCCTGTAAACGAACCGCAGGCAGCGTGTCATCGCGACGACGGCTGGAGAAAATAATCGCCAGACGCAGTAAACGGCTTAAGCGTTCCGCCATACGTGGTGGCACAGCGTTCTGCTGCGTCAGTAAAGCGAGATCGATACTGCCACTCTGATTCTGCAGCAGGCAGGCGAGCATTTTTTTCTGTGCGGGCGTAAAACCAGGAAGATCGAGATGGCGAATCAGGTAAGCGGCGTGCTGGGGTGCCTGGCGGAAATCGACGCTCAGGCCTATTTCGTGAATTGAACAGGCGCTCAGCAGCAGATCGCGACATCGGTTATCCAGCTTCCAGACAGTGCTCACCTGGCGGAAAAAGCTTTCAGCCAGCTGACGCACGCGGCTTGCCTGCTCCACATCAATAGAGAAGCGGCGCTGGACGTTTTGCAACGTGCGGCTACGAATGTCGCGGTCAATCGGCAGATGCAGCATGCCGTACACCAACCCCTCACGCAGTGCGCCACCGGCCAGCGTCATGCTGTCGATGCTTAGTTCATGGAAGATAGCGATCAGAATCGACAGGCCGCTGGGGAATACCAGCGCGCGCTCGAGTGTCAATCCTTCGATTTCCAGCTCTTCCAGCTTGCCGCACTGAATCGCACGCTGTTTTAGCTGCTGCAGCTTGCTCAGGGTGATGCGTTCATCCATACCCTGCGCAACCATAATTTCCTGCAGTGCCTGCACGGTGCCAGAAGCACCGACGCAGATCTGCCAGCCTTTTTCGCGCAGTGCCGCCGCGACCGGACGAATCATGTCACGGGCCGCTAATTCAGCCTGCTCGAAATTCTCTTTCGCCAGGTGACGATCGCCAAAGTAGCGTTCCAGCCAGGTGACGCAGCCCATCGACAAACTAAACAACGTGGTCGCGTGCGAACCCTCGCCGGTGACCAGCTCGGTGCTGCCGCCGCCGATATCCACCACCAGGCGCTGATCGGAGCCTCCGGTAGTGTGGGCAACACCTTGATAAATCAGGCGTGCTTCTTCCTCGCCGCTGATGACATTCACCGGGCAGCCAAGAATTTCTTCGGCGTGAGTCAGGAAGTCCTGGGCATTTTCAGCAATACGCAGCGTAGCCGTGGCGACTACGCGGATTTGCTCGGGGGGAATATCTTGCAGCTGTTCAGAGAAGAGTTTCAGACATTGCCAGCCACGCTGCATCGCCTCGGCGGAGAGGTGATTGGCTTTGTCCAGACCGGCAGCCAGACGTACCTTACGCTTTATACGCGCAATGGTCTGAATACTGCCGGACACTTCGCGCACCACCAACATATGAAAGCTGTTAGAGCCTAAATCAATCGCAGCATAAAGTGACGATGCGCTCAGCATGGTGTGCTTAACTCGAACGTTTACGGTTGTTATTGCGCGGCGCGCCGCTACGACGGTTGCTGTTGTTCCCGCCACGGCGTGGGCCGTTTCCAGAACGGCTGCGCTGCAGACGTTTCGGCGGAGGCAGCTCACTCATCAGTGCTTCACTGCTGTACTTACTCACCGGAATACCGTGACCAATGTACTCTTCAATCGCTGGCAGGTTCAGTGCGTACTCTTCGCACGCCAGGCTGATGGAGTGTCCGCTGGCACCCGCGCGGCCGGTACGACCGATGCGATGCACGTAGTCTTCACGGTCGTCAGGCAGATCGTAGTTGAACACGTGGGTCACTGCAGGAATGTGCAGACCTCGCGCCGCAACGTCAGTCGCGACCAGAATATCCACATCACCTTTGGTGAAGTCATCCAGAATACGCAGACGTTTTTTCTGTGCCACATCGCCCGTCAGCAGACCTACACGGTGACCGTCCGCGGCCAGATGGCCCCAGATATCTTCACAGCGGTGTTTGGTGTTGGCGAAGATGATGGCGCGGTCGGGCCACTCTTCTTCGATCAAGGTTTGCAGCAGACGCATCTTCTCTTCATTCGAAGGGTAGAAAAGTTCTTCTTTGATGCGGTGGCCGGTTTTCTGCTCCGGTTCCACTTCCACGTATTCAGCGTTGTTCATATGTTCGAACGCCAGTTCACGTACGCGGTAAGAGAGGGTCGCCGAGAACAACATGCTCAGACGCTGGGTGGCCGGCGGCATGCGGCGGAACAACCAACGGATATCTTTAATAAAGCCAAGATCGAACATGCGATCGGCTTCATCCAGAACCACGACCTGAATGGCGCCGAGGTTGATGTGATTTTGTTTCGCATAGTCGATGAGGCGACCGGTGGTGCCCACCAGGATATCGACGCCATCGGCCAACACTTTCAGCTGTTTGTCGTAGCCGTCACCGCCATAAGCCAGACCCAGTTTCAGACCCGTGACTTTCGACAGTGGCTCTGCATCGGCATGGATCTGCACAGCAAGTTCACGCGTCGGGGCCATGATCAGCGCACGTGGCTGATTAATCTGGCGGCCTTCAGCGGCTGGATGAGAAAGAAGATGATGAAACGTTGACGTCAGGAACGCCATCGTTTTGCCGGTACCGGTTTGCGCCTGACCCGCAACATCACGCCCTGAAAGCGCAAAAGGCAGTGCCAACGCCTGAATAGGCGTGCAGTTAGAAAAGCCTTTGGTATCAAGGGCTTCAACCACCTGTGGGTGCAGGGCGAAGTCGGAAAACTTCTGTTCAGTTAAGTGTGTTTTGCTCATAGTGTGGTAGAATATCAGCTTACTAGCGCTTTACGAAAGCGTATCCGATGAAATAAAGTCAACCTACGTTGGTATATTTTACGCCAATTCGCCAGGCACAATCTTTGGAGTTAAACATGAGCAGCGATAAAATCGTTCACTTGACCGATGACAGTTTCGACACTGACGTGCTGAAAGCCGACGGTGTCACTCTGGTAGATTTCTGGGCTGAATGGTGTGGTCCTTGCAAAATGATCGCCCCAATTCTCGACGAAGTCGCAGAAGAGTACGACGGTAAGCTTACCATCGCCAAGTTGAACATTGATGACAACCCGGGCACTGCGCCTAAATATGGCATTCGTGGTATCCCGACACTGCTGCTGTTCAAGAACGGTGAAGTGGCTGCGACCAAAGTAGGCGCCTTGTCTAAAGGCCAGCTGAAAGAGTTCCTGAACGCTAACCTGGCCTAAGCCCGGCGCGGTGTTGTTCCGCAGTGGTGAATTTTTTCGCCACTGCTGGACGTCTCCCTTCAGGCGTGTTAAGTTGACCTCACTGCATTACGCACTTACCTTGTAGTTTGCATCTAAAGTTTTCCCTTGTCAGACCCTGCTCGCATTGAACGTTATCGTGGTTTGGCAATCTGATGACTAGCACATTCGGCATCACCTTTCGACCATCTCTTCGTTTCCTATCGCCACATCAGACGATAATCGTCGAGCAGAGTTGAAAAAGAGCCATTAACGGCATGGAATTTTTGCCATACCACCCACGACAATCATTTCGAGAATTACCCCGAGTTTAAGAACCCTCACTATGAATCTTACCGAATTAAAGAACACGCCGGTTTCTGAGCTGATTACCCTCGGCGAAAATATGGGTCTGGAAAACCAGGCACGTATGCGTAAACAGGATATTATTTTCTCTATCCTTAAACAGCATGCGAAAAGTGGCGAAGACATCTTTGGTGATGGTGTGCTGGAGATATTGCAGGACGGATTTGGTTTCCTCCGCTCTGGAGACAGCTCCTACCTCGCCGGTCCCGATGATATCTACGTTTCTCCCAGCCAAATCCGCCGCTTCAACCTCCGCACTGGTGACACCATTTCTGGTAAAATTCGCCCGCCAAAAGAGGGTGAACGTTACTTTGCGCTGTTGAAAGTTAACGAAGTTAACTACGACAAGCCGGAAAACGCGCGTAATAAGATTCTGTTCGAAAACCTCACGCCACTGCACGCAAACAATCGTCTGCGTATGGAGCGCGGTAATGGCTCAACCGAAGATTTGACCGCTCGCGTACTGGATCTGGCATCGCCGATCGGTCGCGGTCAGCGTGGTCTGATCGTGGCTCCACCGAAAGCCGGTAAAACCATGCTGCTGCAGAACATCGCACAGAGCATTGCGTACAACTATCCGGATTGCGTGCTGATGGTGCTGCTGATTGACGAGCGTCCGGAAGAAGTGACCGAGATGCAGCGTCTGGTGAAAGGCGAAGTCATCGCATCCACCTTCGACGAACCGGCTTCACGCCACGTTCAGGTCGCTGAGATGGTGATCGAGAAGGCTAAGCGCCTGGTCGAGCACAAGAAAGACGTTATTATCCTGCTTGACTCCATCACCCGTCTGGCGCGTGCTTACAACACCGTGGTACCGGCTTCCGGTAAAGTGTTGACCGGTGGTGTGGACGCCAACGCCCTGCATCGTCCGAAGCGTTTCTTCGGTGCAGCACGTAACGTGGAAGAGGGCGGCAGCCTGACCATCATCGCGACTGCGCTGGTTGATACCGGTTCGAAGATGGACGAAGTGATTTACGAAGAATTTAAAGGTACAGGTAACATGGAACTGCACCTGTCGCGTAAAATTGCTGAAAAACGTGTCTTCCCGGCGATTGATTACAACCGCTCCGGTACCCGTAAAGAAGAACTCCTCACCACGCAGGAAGAGCTGCAGAAAATGTGGATCCTGCGCAAAATCATCCATCCAATGGGTGAAATTGACGCGATGGAGTTCCTCATCAATAAGCTGGCGATGACCAAAACCAACGACGAATTCTTCGATATGATGAAGCGTTCGTAAGTTGGCGATATTGGATCGCTAAGCGAAGCGATTCGGTCGCACAATTTGCCAGGATTTATTGCTAACGCCACGTCTTAACGTGGCGTTTTTCATTTATGGGCATTAGGATTAGCCCAGTCAGGAAGAAATATAATGATTGTGCCAGAAAGGTGCTGGTTTTTTCTGCAATCAGACTTTTCTCAGGCAGAATTCGGACAAAGGATATACGGCAATGGCAAGAATCTTGCTTATTGTTGTCGATGATTTTAGCTGAGAGCGTTAACGTGAATTTACTCACTATGAGTACTGAGCTTGGTTTTGTTTTTCTGTTTACTTTAGTGTTCCTATTTTTTGCCCGTAAAGCCGCTAAAAAAATTGGGCTGGTAGACACACCTAATTCAAGAAAACGACACCATGGCGCCATTCCGTTAGTGGGTGGGATCTCCGTTTATGCGGGGATTTGCTTTGCTTTCTCTATTTCAGATTATTATTTACCCCATGCGGCACTCTATTTAAGTTGCGCAGGGGTGCTGGTGCTGGTGGGTGCACTGGACGATCGGTTCGATATCAGCGTTAAAATCCGCGCATTAGTACAAGCGGCGGTGGCCATCGTGATGATGGTCGGCTCAAAACTGTATCTGCTGAGCCTCGGATTTATCATTGGTCCGGTGGAATTGGTTGTTGGACCATTTGGCTATGTACTTACACTGTTCGCCGTTTGGGCGGCCATTAACGCCTTTAACATGGTGGATGGCATTGATGGCTTACTGGGTGGGCTGGCCAGTGTGACCTTTGCCGCCATGGGCATCATCCTCTTTTTCGACGGGCAAACCAGTCTTGCGATGTGGTGTTTCGCCATGATCGCCGCCACCATCCCCTATATTTTGCTCAATCTGGGTCTGATTGGCCGCCGCTATAAAGTGTTTATGGGCGATGCAGGCAGCACCATGATTGGCTTCACCATTATCTGGATCCTGCTGGAAACCACCCAGGGTTTGAGCCATCCGATTACGCCGGTCACGGCACTGTGGCTGATCGCCATTCCGCTGATGGACATGGTGGCAATTATGTATCGCCGCCTGCGTAAGGGGATGAGTCCGTTTTCAGCTGACCGCCAGCACATTCACCATTTGATCATGCGTGCCGGTTTCACTTCGCGTCAGGCCTTTGTGCTGATTACCGTGGCTGCAGCGCTGTTGGCCGGTATTGGTGTGCTGGGCGAATACCTTGCCTTCATCCCCGAGTGGGTGATGCTGGTGCTGTTCCTGATGGCCTTTTTCCTTTACGGCTATTGCCTTAAACATGCCTGGCGTGTGGCGCGCAAAATCCGTCGTATTAAACGCCGCTGGCAAAGCAGTGGCGAAGATAAAAAATAAATTACCCCGATTAGTACCCCGATAAGGACTTTTGTTATGACCTCTGTCGTTGTGGAGAACGAACTGGATGTGCGCGGCCTTGGCTGCACGCTGTGGCGCGGCAAGCGCTGGATCATCGGCTTTGCGCTGCTGTTTGCCTTATTGGCATGGCTCGCCTCGTTGCTGATGAAACAAGCCTGGAGCACTACCGCCGTTACCGATCGTCCAACGGTTAACATGCTGGGTGACTTCTTCGTGCAGCAGCAATTCCTCAATAATCTCGATGTGCGTAACAACACGCTCAATCTCAACACGCCCGCCCCAACGGTGATGGATGAGGTCTATCAGGAGTTCACTATGCAGTTGGCCTCCTGGGACACGCGCCGTGATTTCTGGCAGCAGACCGATTACTTCAAAAGTCGCAAAAGTGGCAACGCGCACAACGATGCCGCGCTGCTGGATGATTTGATTACTAATATTCAGTTCACGCCTGCGGATACGGCGCATAACACGCTGGATAACATTAAGCTGATTGCTGAAACCGCCGGCGATGCAAATAACCTGCTGCGTCAATATATCGCCTATGCCAGCGAACGCGCGGCGCGCCATTTGAATGCGGAGTTGAAGGGTGCATGGCAGGCGCGCAGCGCGCAGCTGCAGGCACAGGTTCATCGCCAGCAGGAAGTGGCACAGGCGGTGTTTGATCGCCAGCGTCAACGTATTGAACAGGCCTTAAAGGTCGCTAGTCAGCAGGGCATCAAAGAAAACCGTGCACCGGCTATTGGCGAAGCGCTGCCTGACAGCGATCGCTTCCTGCTCGGGCAGCAAATGCTGCAGGCTCAGCTCGATACATTGCAAGCCAGCGGGCCCGCTTACGATTTGAGCTATGATCAGAACAGAGCGATGCTGGGCACGTTGCAGGCAGGCGCGCAGTTGGATAAGCCCTTCCAGACTTACCGCTATCTGCGCACGCCTGAAGAGCCGGTGTCGCGCGACAGTCCGCGCCGAATGTTTATGATGATCATGTGGGGCGTCATTGGCGCGCTGGTGGGTGCAGGTGTGGCGCTGGTGCGCCGTCCTCGTCCGACGTCACCAACGAGCCATTAAGAGAAGCCACGTGAAAGTTCTGACCGTATTTGGCACGCGTCCTGAGGCGATAAAAATGGCCCCGCTGGTGCAGGCACTGGCGCAGGACCCGGCGTTTGAATCGCGCTTGTGCGTGACCGCGCAGCATCGTGAAATGCTCGATCAGGTGCTGCGGCTGTTCAAGCTGCAGCCCGATTACGATCTCAATATCATGCGCCCGGAACAGGGGCTGACGGAGATCACCAGCCGCATTTTGCAGGGGATGAAAACGGTGCTCGCCGATTTTCAGCCCGATGTGGTGCTGGTGCACGGTGATACCACCACCACTTTTGCTGCTAGCTTAGCCGCTTTTTATCATCAGATTCCGGTGGGGCACGTCGAAGCAGGATTGCGCACCGGCAACCTGATGTCGCCCTGGCCGGAAGAGGCTAACCGCACCTTAACCGGTCATCTGGCGAGCTACCATTTCACCCCAACCGAGAGTTCGCGGCAGAATCTGCTGCGTGAAAATTTGCCGGATGACTGTATCGTTGTTACCGGCAATACGGTGATTGATGCGCTGCTATGGGTGCGCGATCGGGTGCTGGATGATGGCGATCTGAATGCACGTCTTGCAGCACGTTATCCGTTCCTTGATGCGGATAAAAAACTGATTCTGGTCACCGGCCATCGTCGTGAAAGCTTTGGCGGCGGTTTTGAACGCATTTGCAGCGCGCTGGCGCAGATTGCACGTCAGCATCCGCAGGCGCAAATCGTCTATCCGGTGCACCTCAATCCCAACGTCAGCGAGCCGGTAAATCGTATCCTGAGTGGTATCGACAATATCATTTTGATTGAGCCACAGGAGTATCTACCTTTTGTCTGGCTGATGAACCGTTCCTGGCTGATCCTCACCGATTCCGGTGGTATTCAGGAAGAAGCGCCATCGTTGGGCAAACCTGTTCTGGTCATGCGTGATACGACTGAGCGTCCGGAAGCGGTGGATGCGGGCACAGTAAAACTGGTCGGTACCGATATCAACCGGATTGTCGAAGAAGTCAGCCTGCTGCTGCAGGACGAGGAAGCCTGGCAGAGGATGAGTCGCGCGCACAATCCGTATGGCGATGGACAAGCCTGCTCGCGCATCCTGCAGGCACTGAAACAACACAGAGTATAATTATGCGTTTTGAAACCATTTCCGTTATCGGACTGGGCTACATTGGGCTGCCAACGGCGGCCGTTTTTGCCTCAAAGGGAAAAAAAGTGATCGGCGTGGATATCAATGTCCGCGCGGTCGAGACCATTAATCGCGGCGACATTCACATTGTCGAGCCGGAGTTAGGTGACGTGGTGCGTGAAGCCGTGCAGGCAGGTTTTCTGCGAGCTACCACGCAAGCCGAAGCTGCGGATGCCTTCTTAATCGCCGTACCTACGCCGTTTATCGGCGATCATCAGCCGGACCTGAGCTATGTACAGGCAGCCGCGTTGTCGATTGCACCGGTGCTGAAAACGGGTGATTTGGTGATCCTCGAATCGACCTCACCGGTTGGCGCGACCGAACAGATGGCCGCCTGGCTGGCGGAGGCACGTCCTGACCTGCGTTTCCCGCAGCACGGTGATAACTGTGACGTGTTTATCGCTTACTGCCCGGAGCGCGTGCTGCCCGGCAAAGTGATGGTAGAGCTGCTGGAAAATGACCGTGTGATTGGCGGCATGACGCCTGCGTGCTCAGCACGGGCCAGCGAACTGTATCGCATCTTCCTGCGCGGCGAATGTGTGGAAACCAACGCGCGTACTGCCGAGATGTGCAAACTCACGGAGAACAGCTTCCGCGATGTGAATATTGCGTTTGCCAATGAGCTATCGCTGATTTGTGCGGAACAGAAGATCAACGTGTGGGAGTTGATTGCGCTGGCGAACCGCCATCCACGCGTCAACATTCTGCAGCCCGGACCAGGTGTTGGTGGCCACTGTATCGCTGTCGATCCCTGGTTTATCGTGGCGCAAAATCCGGAACTGGCGCGTCTGATTCGTACCGCGCGTGAAGTGAATGATGCGAAACCGACGTGGGTGTTAGATCAGGTCAAACAGCAGTTGGCGGATTGCCTGACTGCCAGCGGCAAACGTGCTTCTGAGGTGACGATTGCCTGCTTCGGCCTGGCGTTTAAACCGAACATTGATGATTTGCGCGAGAGCCCGGCAATGACAGTGGCGCACCTGATTGCCGAGTGGCACAGCGGCAGCACGCTGGTGGTAGAACCGCATGTGGCAGACATTCCTGCGCGACTGGCCCATGAAGCGGCTCTGGTTTCCACCCAGGATGCATTGCAGCAAGCAGATATCATCGTGATGCTGGTTGATCACGCGCAGTTCCGCGCTATCGATGCCAGCGAGATCACGCAGCAGTGGATTATCGATACCAAAGGTGTCTGGCGATGAAACAGTTCCTGGTGACAGGTGGCGCAGGCTTTATTGGGTCCGCACTGGTGCGATTTCTGATTGAGCAAACCGACCATCAGGTGGTGGTGGTGGATAAACTCAGCTACGCAGGCAATTTAGCCTCTCTGGCTTCAATACAGAATGATGCGCGCTATGCCTTTGAGCAGGTGGATATTTGCGACCGAGCCGAACTGGATCGTGTCATGGCCCAATATCAACCGGATTGCATTATGCATCTGGCCGCAGAAAGCCATGTGGATCGCTCGATTGATGGCCCGATTGCCTTCATCGAAACCAATATCGTGGGCACCTATCAGTTACTGGAAGCCGCACGCCATTACTGGAATGGTATGGCGGATGAGCGTAAAAAAGGCTTTATCTTCCATCACATTTCCACTGACGAAGTGTTTGGCGATTTGCATGGCAGCGATGATTTCTTTACCGAAACCACGCCGTATGCGCCCAGCAGCCCTTATTCAGCGACGAAAGCCAGCAGCGATCATTTGGTTCGCGCCTGGTTACGCACTTACGGCTTGCCGATCATCGTCACCAACTGTTCGAACAATTATGGCCCTTATCACTTTCCTGAAAAATTGATTCCACTGACTATCATCAATGCGTTGGCGGGTAAGCCTTTGCCGGTATATGGCAACGGCAGCCAGATTCGCGATTGGCTGTATGTAGAGGATCATGCGCGAGCACTCTACAGTGTGGTGAGCAGCGGCAAAGTGGGTGAAACCTATAATATTGGTGGTCACAACGAACGCCGTAATATTGAGGTGGTGGAAACCCTGTGCGATCTGCTGGACGAACTGGCACCGCAGCAGCGCGCCACGCATCTGACGCGCTATCGAGATCTGATCACTTTTGTCACCGATCGTCCCGGTCACGATCTGCGTTACGCCATTGATGCCAGCAAAATTGCGCGTGAATTAGGCTGGATGCCGCAGGAAACCTTCGAAAGTGGAATTCGCAAAACCGTGCAGTGGTATTTGGCAAACCCACAATGGTGGCAGGCGATTCTCAACGGTAGCTATCGTGGTGAGCGGTTGGGTTTAACCACGCCGCGCTGAGGCGCAATACAGGAGCAGCAACGATGAAAGGTATCATCCTGGCGGGCGGTTCGGGCACGCGTTTGCACCCTATTACTCGCGCTATCTCAAAGCAGCTACTGCCAGTTTACGACAAGCCGATGATTTACTATCCGCTGTCGGTGCTGATGCTGGCGGGGATCCGCGAGGTCCTGATTATCACCACGCCGGAAGATCGCGCGCACTTCGAGCGTTTGCTCGGTGATGGCAGCGAGTTCGGCCTGCAGCTAGAGTATGCTGAGCAACCCAGCCCTGATGGTTTGGCGCAGGCGTTTATCATTGGTGAGTCCTTCATTGGCAATGACAGCTGCTGTCTGGTGCTGGGCGACAACCTCTATTTTGGCCAGGGCTTCAGTCCGAAACTGAAAAAAGTGGCTGCGCGCAGTAGCGGTGCGACGGTGTTTGCCTATCAGGTGATGGATCCCGAGCGGTTTGGTGTGGTGGAGTTTGATGACGACTTCAATGCGCTTTCCATTGAGGAGAAGCCGCAGCAACCTAAATCACGTTGGGCGGTAACCGGCCTCTACTTCTACGACAATCGCGTGGTGGAGTTTGCCAAACAGGTGCAGCCTTCTGCACGGGGCGAGCTGGAAATCACCGCGATTAACCAAATGTATCTTGAGCAGGGTGAACTCTCTGTCGAGTTGCTGGGACGCGGTTTTGCCTGGCTGGATACCGGTACACACGACAGTCTGATTGAAGCGAGTATGTTTGTTCAGACCGTGGAGAAACGTCAGGGCTTTAAAATTGCCTGCCTGGAAGAGATTGCGTGGCGCAACGGTTGGCTAAGTGACGAACAGTTGCTGGCGGCGGCGCAAGCGTTGACCAAAACCGGCTACGGCCAATACCTGATGGATGTTCTCCATGCCCGTCCGCGTCAGTATTAACCCCCTTGAGTGGGAAAGCGATTTCTTTGGCGTGAACAGCGCGCGTATCGACCTGGATGGCGACTTCACCCTTGCCGACGCGCTGCAACAGCCAGATACGTTGTGGCAGGCCAAAGTGCCCGCCGAGCGCACCGACGCCATTGATGCCTTAAGCCAGCACGGTTTTCAGTTGGTGGAAGGTGAGGCCGATCTGGCTATCAATATCAAACGCACCGAGCGCCAGGTTGGCGTGCGCATCGCGCGTGAAGCACAGATCCCGGCATTGCGTGAGGCGGCATCGCATGCCTTTCGCCAAAGCCGTTTTCGTGCGCCCTGGTTTAACGCCGATGACAGCGGTCGTTTCTATGCACAGTGGATTGAAAACGCGGTACGCGGCACCTTTGATCACCAATGCCTGGTGGCCAGCGACGAATCCGGCCAATTACAAGGCTATGTCTCGATGCGTGAAGTGAACGGTGATGCGCGTATCGGCCTGCTCGCCGTGCTGCCCGCAGCGCAAGGGCAGGGCATTGGTCAACGCTTGCTGTTGGCGGCAGCGGATTGGGGCCGCGTGCGGCAACTTGAACGACTGCGCGTCGCGACCCAGCTTAGCAATCTTACGGCGATGCGCCTCTATTTACGCAGCGGTGCACGCCTTGAAAGCACCGCCTACTGGTTTTACAGGACAGCTACATGATCCCATTTAATGCGCCGCCAGTCGTGGGCAGTGAACTTGAATATATGCAGTCGGCGATGGCCAGCGGCAAACTCTGCGGTGACGGTGGATTTACCCGCCGCTGTCAGCAGTGGATGGAGCAGCATTTTGGCAGCAAAAAGGTGCTACTGACGCCATCCTGCACCGCCTCACTGGAAATGGCCGCGCTATTAATCGATATCCAGCCCGGCGATGAAGTGATCATGCCGAGTTATACCTTTGTCTCTACTGCCAATGCTTTTGTGCTGCGCGGTGCCGTGATCGTGTTCGTCGATGTGCGCCCCGATACGCTAAATATCGATGAAACCTTGATTGAAGCGGCGATCACCGAGAGAACCCGTGCGATCGTGCCGGTTCACTACGCGGGCGTGGCCTGCGAGATGGATAGCATCATGGCGCTGGCGGCGAAGCATCAATTGTTTGTGATTGAAGATGCGGCGCAGGGGGTGATGTCGCAGTACAAAGGACGTGCGCTGGGCACTATTGGTCATATTGGCTGCTTTAGCTTCCACGAAACCAAAAATTACACCGCCGGTGGCGAAGGTGGTGCGACGCTGATTAATGACGCGAAGCTGGTGGAGCGCGCTGAGATCATCCGTGAAAAAGGCACAAACCGTAGCCAGTTCTTCCGTGGTCAGGTGGATAAGTACACCTGGCGCGATATCGGTTCGAGCTATTTGATGGCAGATCTGCAAGCTGCCTACCTGTGGGCGCAACTCGAAGCGGCTGAGCGTATTAACCAGCAGCGTTTGCGCCTGTGGCAGCGCTATTATGATGCGCTGCAACCGCTGGCGGCGGCGGGACGCATTGCCTTGCCGGTGGTGCCGGAAAACTGCCGCCACAATGCGCACATGTTTTACATCAAACTGCGCGACAGCGACGACCGTCAGGCACTGATTAACTGGATGAAAGAGGCGGAAATCCTCACGGTGTTCCACTACATCCCCTTGCACTCTTCGCCAGCCGGTGAACGTTTTGGTCGCTTGCACGGTGATGACCGCTTCACCACCAAAGAGAGTGAGCGCCTGCTGCGCCTGCCGCTGTTCTATAACCTGTCGGATAACAATCAGCGCACCGTTATCAGCTCGCTGTTGAGTTTCTTTGCCTGATGTCGTTAGCCAAAGCTTCAGTCTGGACGGCCTCATCGACGTTGGTAAAAATCATTGCCGGACTGCTGGTGGTGAAACTGCTGGCGGTCAGCTTTGGGCCAGAAGGGGTTGGCCAGGCCGGTAACTTTCGCCAGATGATTACCGTATTAGGTGTATTGGCCGGCGCGGGCATTTTCAACGGCGTGACCACCTACATCGCGCAATTTCAGCAGCAACCTGAGCAACTGCGTGCCGTGACGGGTACGGCATCCACCATGGTGATTGGCTTCTCCACGCTGGTGGCGCTGGTGTTCTTGCTGGCAGCGGGGCCGATTAGCCATGCGCTATTTGGTCACGACGACTATGCCAACGTGGTGCGCATCGTGGCTTTTCTGCAGTTTGGCATTGCTTGGGCCAATCTGACGCTGGCCTTGCTCAAGGGGTTTCGCGATGCGCTCGGCAATGCGCTGGCGCTGATTATCGGTAGTCTGGTGGGCGTGCTGGGTTATGTGTTGTGCTGGTGGCTGGGTGGATATGCCGGAGCGTTAGTCGGCTTAGCGCTAGTGCCTGCACTGTTGGTGTTCCCGGCACTGCTGATGCTGCGCCGTCATCGTCAGGTGCTGCCACTGCGCTGGTTAACACCGAGCTGGCAGCCGGATTTGGCGCGAAATCTGACAAAATTCACCCTGATGGCGCTTATCACCTCCGTGACCCTGCCAGTGGCGTGGGTGATGATGCGTAATCTGCTGGCCGAACAGCAGGGGTGGGCGCAGGTAGGCCTGTGGCAGGGTGTGACCAGTATTTCCGATGCCTATCTGCAATTTATCACGGCGACTTTTAGTGTCTGGTTACTGCCGACGCTGGCACGACTGGAAAGCAAACCGCAGATTGCGCGTGAAATTGGGCGTGCGCTGCGTTTTGTGTTACCTGCAGTGGCGGCTGCGAGTTTCTGCGTGTGGTTACTGCGTGACATTGCCATCTGGCTGCTGTTTTCACCGCAGTTTACCGCGATGCGGGACCTGTTTATCTGGCAGTTATGCGGTGACGTCTTTAAAGTTGGCGCCTATGTTTTCGGATATCTGGTGATCGCTAAAGCTTCACTGCGCTTTTATATTTTGACGGAAATCAGCCAGTTTGTGCTGTTAACCGCGTTCTCACATTGGCTGATTCCATTACATGGAACCGCCGGAGCCGCACAAGCCTATATGGCGACTTACGTGCTCTACTTCGCCCTTTGCTGTGGCGCCTTTATGATTTATTGCCGAAAAAAATGACTTTATTTCACGTGCTGGGATCGGATATCCCACATCATAACCATACGGTGTTGCGCTTCTTTGATGAGGTGATGAGCACCGAATTGCCGGGTGCTGGACCGCGCCAGTTTATGGTGGTGACTTCAACGCCTGAAGCGATGCAAGCCTATACCGCGCTGCAAATCGAAAGCTATCCCAGCAAGCGCGCACTTGCACAGGCGGTAATGTCCCGTGCGGCTGATCGTGCGCAACGCTTCTTCTTTCATGGACAGTTTAATCCGCAAATCTGGCTGGCTTTGCTCAGTGGTAAATTACGGCGTGAGCAGGCGTTCTGGCATATCTGGGGCGCTGATTTGTATGAAGAAGGGCGTGGCCTGAAGTATCAGTTGTTTTATCTGCTGCGCCGCCAGGCACAGCGTCGCATTGCTCACGTGTTCGCAACGCGTGGGGATTTGCACTTTTTTCAACAACGCCATCCGCGTGTGCCCACTTCACTGCTCTATTTCCCAACACGCATGCCCGATGCCGCAGTGCCGGGCGGTAGCACGAGCGGTGATTTCACCGTGCTGTTGGGTAACTCAGGCGATCGCAGCAACAACCATATTGAAGGCCTGCAGGCGATTCGAGCGCAGTTTGGCGATAGGGTGAAAATACTGATCCCGCTGGGCTACCCGGAAAATAATCATGAGTACATCGAAGAGATCAATACGGCCGCGCAGCGCCTGTTCCCCCAAGGTCAGGTAACCTTATTGCGCGACAAGATAGATTTTGACACCTATCTGCAATTGCTCAGCGACTGTCAGCTCGGCTATTTTATGTTCGAGCGCCAGCAAGGCATTGGCACGTTATGTCTGCTGATTCAGGCCAATATTCCCTTTGTGCTGAACCCAAAAAATCCGTTCTGGCGCGACCTCAGCGAACAAGGGTTGCCGGTTCTTTTTAGTGAAGATGCACTGGATGCGTCGAGTGTGGCTGAAGCTCAGCGTCAGCTGGCACAGTGTGATAAATCCGCGATTGCCTTTTTCGCCCCTGGTTATCTGGCTGGCTGGCGCAACGCGTTGAGCCTGAGTGAAAGGGAGAGAACATGAGCCTGATGCAGTTTAGTGGTCTGCTGGTGGTTTATCTGTTCTCGCTAGGTTTCATTTTGACGCTGACCTGGCGGGAATTTAAACGGGTGCGTTTTAACTTCCACCTGTTCTTCACCATCCTTTTTTTACTGACCTTTTATTTCGGGTTCCCCCTCACCAGTGTGCTGGTATTCCGCTTTAATGTTGAAGTGGTGCCGCCGGAGTACCTGTTACAGGCGTTACTGGCCGCGACCAGTTTTTATGCGATTTATTACGTCAGTTATAAAGTCCGGTTGAGGTCGATCAACGCTGCACCGCGCAAACCCTGGTTGCAGATGAACCGAGTCGAAACCCATCTTACCTGCCTGTTACTGGCGCTGGTGGCGATTGGCACGGTAACGGTGTTCTTCATGCACAACGGGTTACTGTTGTTCCGACTCTCTGCGTATAACCAGATTTTCTCCAGCGAAGTGTCCGGCGTAGCGCTCAAACGCTTCTTCTACTTCTTTATTCCGGCGATGCTGATTCGTTATTTCCTCAACCCGACGCAGCGCCAGTGGCTGGGGTTTTTGCTGGTGTCGGTGGCATTTGGTTTACTGACCTATGCGCTGGTGGGCGGGACGCGCGCCAATATCATCATCGCCTTCGCCCTGTTCCTGTTCATCGGCATTACGCGCGGCTGGATCACCTTGTGGATGCTGGTGGGCGCAGGCGTGATGGCGATTGCGGGTATGTTCTGGCTGGCGCTGCGCCGCTATAACCTCGATGTGGTGGGCGACGAGGCGTTTTACACCTTCCTGTATCTAACACGTGATACTTTCTCACCCTGGGAAAACCTCGCGCTGTTGTTGCAGAACTACGACAAAATTGATTTCCAGGGCTTAGCACCGATCTGGCGTGACTTTTATGTCTTTATCCCGAGCTGGCTCTGGCCTGGCCGTCCATCGATTGTGCTCAACAGCGCCAATTACTTTACCTGGGAAGTGCTGAACAACCATTCAGGACTGGCGATTTCGCCGACGCTGCTGGGCTCGCTGCTGGTGATGGGCGGCGTGTGGTTTATTCCGCTGGGCGCGATTGCCGTCGGCTGGCTGATGAAAGGGTTCGATAATCTCTATCTGCAAGGCCGTGATGCTTCAAACCGCTATAGCGGGGCGATTCTGCAGAGCTTCTGCTTCGGCGCGGTCTTCAATATGATCGTGCTGGCGCGTGAAGGGCTGGATGCTTTCGGTTCGCGCGTGGTGTTCTTTTGCATTATTTTTGCCGCCTGCATGGCGGTGGCTAAATTGCTGTACTGGCTGTTAGCGCGCGCGGGTTTAATTCGCCCGCGCAGCGAGCCGGTGGTTCACAGCCTGTCTTAACCTTTGGGAAAATGATTCATGAAAACCGATAAGCCGCGCTATAACCTGCGCGGTGTCGATCTTCACGCCTTTAACGACATGGACAGCTTCCTGCACTTCTTGCTGCCGGATGGCAAACCGCGCTGTGGTACGCTGGTGGCGATGAATGCAGAAAAGATGCTGACGCTGGAAGAAGATGCGCAACTGCGTGCACTGATTGCTGAAGCGGAATTTAAATATCCGGATGGCATTAGCATTGTGCGCTCCTTACGCAAAAAATATCGGCAGTTGCAGGTTAGTCGCATCGCTGGCGCCGATCTGTGGGAAGCCCTGATGGAGCGCGCAGGCCGCAGCGGCATTCCGGTGTTTCTGATTGGCGGTCGTCAGGCTGTGCTGGGTGAAACCTGTGACAAACTGCGTCGTCAGTGGAATGTGAACATCGTCGGCAGTCAGGATGGCTATTTTGCCCCGGCAGAGCGTGAAGCGTTGTTTGCGCGCATTGCGGCCAGCGGTGCACAGATTGTCACGGTGGCGCAGGGCTCGCCGCGTCAGGAGTTGCTGATGCGTGATTGCCGCGCGCACTGGCCGCATGCGCTCTACATGGGGGTGGGCGGCACCTACGATGTTTTCACCGGCCACGTTGCGCGTGCACCGCGAATCTGGCAGAAATTAGGTCTGGAATGGCTCTATCGTTTGATTCGGCAGCCATCGCGTTGGCGCCGCCAGTTAAAACTGCTGAAATATTTGCGCTATCATTGGCGTGGCGATCTTTGATATCGCCGATTTATTCAGCAATATCATCAGTGCAGGCAGCAAAACTGCATTAATAATCGACGGAATGCACAAAGCGTAATCAAACGCGTTTTTTTTATAAAAAAGCGCTGGACAGTATGAGGTCAAGCCCGTAGTATGCCCATCCGCAACGGCGCTACGCGCCCGTAGCTCAGCTGGATAGAGCGCTGCCCTCCGGAGGCAGAGGTCTCAGGTTCGAATCCTGTCGGGCGCGCCATTTAGTTTGTGCGCAAGAGCTTCGGTGGTTGGTTTTAACCGCGTTATGCAGTGAAAATAGTAAGCAGAGATGCTTACGCACCAGAATTATGGTGGCTATAGCTCAGTTGGTAGAGCCCTGGATTGTGATTCCAGTTGTCGTGGGTTCGAGTCCCATTAGCCACCCCAAATTTTGCTGGGCACGCGATGGTGGCGGAATTGGTAGACGCGCTAGCTTCAGGTGTTAGTGTTCTTACGGACGTGAGGGTTCAAGTCCCTCCCTTCGCACCAGGCAAAATTACGCGGTAGCGTGAAGAAATAAGATACAGAAAAAATCGGCGAGTAGCGCAGCTTGGTAGCGCAACTGGTTTGGGACCAGTGGGTCGGAGGTTCGAATCCTCTCTCGCCGAC
>NZ_JASGBX010000046.1:0-570 GCF_030053335.1 Pantoea sp. EABMAA-21 | reverse complement strand
TTTATTCATTCTTATTACGGAGAATGAACACGACGTGTCGTTTCAATTTTCAGCTTGTTCCGGATTGTTAAAGAGCATAATACTTCGCAGCACACCGTTGCCGGTACGCTCTGAAGTATTGTTTTGAGTCACTGTAATGGTGGAGCTAAGCGGGATCGAACCGCTGACCTCCTGCGTGCAAGGCAGGCGCTCTCCCAGCTGAGCTATAGCCCCATACAGTTACTGCAGAGACCACTACTACCACTCACCAGGAGTCCCGTTTTTTGAAAACGGTAATTCGTGCTCAGGCAAGGCATGTACGAAGGACGTTTACTGTTGGGTAAACGACTGAGTACATAACGCCGCATGAGTGCGAATTTGGTAGGCCTGAGTGGACTTGAACCACCGACCTCACCCTTATCAGGGGTGCGCTCTAACCACCTGAGCTACAAGCCTGTAGAGGTTTTTTCTGCTCGTTACTTTTCTATCAGACAATCTGTGTGAGCACTTCGCGGGAAAGTATCTTCAGGTAAGGAGGTGATCCAACCGCAGGTTCCCCTACGGTTACCTTGTTACGACTTCACCCCAGTC